>JAPXRP010000012.1:0-42274 GCA_033813475.1 Candidatus Hydrogenedentota bacterium | reverse complement strand
GGCCCGCGCCTCATCGAGGAGGTTGAACCGCTCAATGCTGCGGGGGTCGGTGGTGAAGGTGTCGGGATAACGCTCGCGCAGGCGGGTGTAGGCCGCATGGGCCTGCGGATACCGCTGCAGGTGGGCGTATTCCATGTCGGCCAGAAGGGCCTGGGCGGCGCCCGCCCCGGGATCGTCCGGAACTGCGGCCAGCGCCCCGTTCAGTTGCGCAAGCGCCCCGGCAAAATCCCGCCGCTGGAGCGCGTCGCGGGCCTGTTCCAGGGCGCCCGCCATCCGGGACGGGGCGGCGCTCTCCGCCGCCTCCCGCGCGGGGGCGGGTCCGGTTGGGAGCGGCCCCGCGGCGAAATACACCCCGGCGACCAGCACGGTCACCGCCGCCGCGGCCAGCGCCCGCCGGAACGCCCGTGAGCGGGGGGCGGCGGGGGCTTCCGCCAGCCCCGCGCGGACCGCCGGGAGCAGGTCTCCGGTGAACTCCGGGGTCTCGAGGAGGTTCATCGCGCGCAGGGCGCGGAGTTCCCCGGCCTCCCGTCGAAACGCCGGATCCTCCCGGAGCATCTCTTCCAGCAGGCGCTCGTCCGCCTCACTCAGGGGCTCGTACAGGGACGCGGCCAGGGCACCCTCCGCGCGGCGCGTGCGTGACCAGGGGAAACGGGTCCAAAGAGGCATCAGGTGTCCCCTTCCCGCGCGTCCGGAGCGTCCGGCGCCATGTCTTTGAGTTCGGTGCGCAATTTTTTCAACGCCCTAAACAGGTGTACCTTCACACTGCCCACGGTGCAGCCCAGCTGCCCCGCTATTTCCACGAGGGAAAATCCCTCGAAATGCCTGAGGACAAAAACGTCCCGCTGCATCGGCGACAGCACCCGCAGCGCGCCGCGCACGCGCTCGTCAATCTCGCGCGCCGCCACCGCCTCGTCCGTCGCGGCCACATGCGGCTCCACGGGCGCGTGCTCCGTGTCGCCCACGAAGGCCTCGTCCAGCGCCTCCTGGGGCCGCCGGATCCGCTTGCGGACATGATCTATCGCCTGGTTCGTCGTGAGCCGCAGGAGCCACGACAGAAAACTGCCCGTGGGCTCCCACGACGACAACTTCCGGTGGGCCTTGATCAGCGCGTCCTGCGCCGTGTCCAAGGCGTCCTCGCGGTTGCCCGTGACGCGGTAGGCCGCCGCGTACACCCGGCCCTGATACCGCCGCACAATCTCCTCGAAGGCGGCCGCATCGCCGGACCGCGCCGCCAAAGCCAGCGCGGTGTCGTCCGCGGCGGACCAGTCCTTCGTGGTGTTGCGGGACATCTGCATGCTAAACGAGCGCGCTCCGAAAAAGGTTTACAGGAAAAGATGGCCCGGGACGCCGAAAGGGTTCCCGGCCTCCGCGCCAAAGGGCCATTGTACACGGTTCCGCGGGGCGCGCCCCAGTTGATACCGTCGGGCAAATCCCGGTATCGTACCCGTTGGGGTCGGTCATCGCGGCGTCCACAACATCATGGGGCGCGCGGGTCATAACGGTTCCCGTTTCTGAAAGGTTCTTCCCGTGCTTGAGTGGTTTGAGGGTCTGCTGGGCCAGGTCAGCGGCGTGGTGTGGGGACCGCCGATGCTGGCCCTGCTGTTTGGCACACACCTGTTTCTGACCTTTCGCCTCCGGTTCATCCAGCGCCATCTGGGCACCGCCATCCGCCTGTCGCTGAAGCGCGACGGGGGCGGCGGGGACATCAGCCCCTTCGGCGCCCTGACCACCGCATTGGCGGCCACTGTGGGCACCGGCAACATTGTCGGCGTGGCCACGGCGGTCTCCCTGGGAGGCCCGGGGGCGGTGCTGTGGATGTGGCTGACCGGGGTGTTCGGCGTGGCCACCAAGTACGCGGAAGCCCTGCTGGCCGTGAAATACCGGGTGCAGGACCCCTCCGGGGGCATGGCGGGCGGCCCCATGTATGTGCTGGAGCGGGGGCTGGGCTTCCGGTGGATGGGAATGCTCTTCGCCGCCCTCACCGTCGTCGCGTCCTTCGGAATCGGCAACATGCTCCAGGCCAACGCACTGTCGCATCTGCTGAAGGAGAACGCGGGCGTTCCGCAGTGGGGCAGCGGGCTGGTGATGAGCCTGCTCACGGCGTTGGTCATTCTGGGGGGGATCAAGTCCATCGCCCGGGTGTGCCAGATGCTGGTGCCGTTCATGGCCCTGTTCTACATCGGGGGCTGCCTGGTCCTGCTCGTGCTGCATGCGGACACCCTTCCCGAGACGGTGGCCCTGATCCTGAAAAGCGCCTTCACAGGACAGGCCGCCGCGGGGGGCTTTTTGGGCGCGGGCGTCCGCGAGGCGGTGCGTTTCGGCATCGCCCGGGGGCTCTTCTCCAACGAGTCCGGCATGGGCAGCGCGCCCATCGTGGCCGCCGCCGCGCAGACGCGCAATCCCGTGCGGCAGGCCCTGGTCTCCGCTTCGGGCACCTTCTGGGACACCGTGGTCATCTGCCTCATGACGGGGCTGGTCGTGGTGAATTCGGGGAAATGGCAGGAGGGGCTGGAGGGGGCGCAGTTGAGCCAGGCCACTTTCTCGACCCTTCCCGTTTTCGGCCCCCTCCTGCTCACGGTGGGCATGGCCACCTTTGTCTTCTCCACCATCCTGGGCTGGTCCTACTACGGGGAGAAGTCCTGCGAATATTTGGCCGGCGCGAAGACGGTGTTCGTCTACCGCCTCTGCTGGATCGCCGCCGTGTCGGTCGGCGCGAACTGGGACATGAAGCCGATCTGGGACTTTGCAGACGTGGCCAACGCCCTCATGGCCGTGCCGA
Organism: Candidatus Hydrogenedentota bacterium; assembly: GCA_033813475.1. GTDB lineage: Bacteria > Hydrogenedentota > Hydrogenedentia > Hydrogenedentales > CAITNO01 > JAAYBR01. The sequence goes on along the minus strand of JAPXRP010000012.1, from coordinate 39,495 downwards.
ACCTCATCGCCCTGCTCCTGCTCAGCGGCGTGGTGGTGGCCGAAACACGCACCTACCTCTGGGAAGGCAACCTGGACCGGCCAGACACTGACGCCGCTCCGGAACGGTAAGTCAAGCAAGGAACAGGAAGTCCGCCCCCTCCCGGAAGCCTCTGGGGCACAGTTTCCCGCGGATGTCGGCGCGGGCCCCCGGGGTGCCGACAGCGGCGACGACAAACACCCCGCCCGGCGGGGGGAGGTCTTCCGGCGCGATGACGCGGGTGCCGTGGATGGTGCGGCCGATCTTCCGGGGGTTAATGTCCACCACCGCCTCCGGTTTTCGCGCGTCCCACTCGCGGAGCCAGCGCTTTCCCACCTCCCCCGCCCCCCACTGGAAGAAACGCCGCCCGTCCCAGAGCCCGCTTTCCACCAGATAATGCCGCTTGCACCGCCGGAAGGCCGCCTCGGTGTAGCGGGGGTCCGTCCTCGAAAGGCGGCGGTCGTGGTCGCGCCATTCGAGCACCGGGGTGGACGGCTTGGCGAAACGCCGTCCGGCACGCCAGACGCGGAGGACCAGGTCGTAGTCCTCGGGCCAGCCGCAGTCCCGGTATCCGCCCAGTTCCTCGAAGAGGGTTTTGGGCATCAGGAAGGTCGGGTGCGGCACGGGGCATTCCACCAGAATCTCCCGGACGATGTCCCCGTGGGTGAGCAGGCCGTTCACCCAGGCCTCGTAGCGCCGGGTGCCGGATCCCGCCGATTCCCCCGTGATGCGCGCCACCCCGCCGCAGAGGCCGATGCCGGGGTCGGCCTCCAGCAGGGCGCGCTGCGCCTCCAGCCGGTGGGGCAGGGAAAGGTCGTCCGCGTCCATCCGGGCCAGCAGACGGCCGCGGGCCGCTTCAGCCGCCGTGTTCAGCGCGGCCACAATGCCCCGGTGCGGGGTGCGCAGCGGACGGATCCGGGCGTCCTCCCGGGCCATTCGGTCTGCCGTCTCGCCGCTTCCATCTGTGGACCCATCGTCCACAATGACCAGCTCCCAGTCCTGAAGGGTCTGGGCGCGGATGGACGCGACGGCCGCCGGCAGGGTGGCCGCCGCGTTCCACACGGGCAGCAGCACGGAAATGGCCGGCGCAGAAGTCATGGGCCGTTCCTCCCCCGCCCTATTCCCCGGCGCTGTCGTACTGCTCCAGGTAGGGATAGATGTGCCCCGTGATGAAGGACCGCACCACCTTGAGGTTGGCGATGACGGTCTCCGGCGCGTCCGGCGCCACCTGCTGCTTCCCGAAAATCCCCTTGACCTCCACGAAAATCTCGTTGTTGCTGTGCCGGAAGGTCTCAATGTTCACATAGAGCGTTCCCGGACACTCCGCCGTCTCCGGGAGCACATAGCGCAGTCCCGCGGTGGCGATGGGGCGGTTGAACACCGCCATGGCGCGGGGCTCCTGGCGGCACACCCGCTCGATGAGGAAGCGCCGGCAGTCCCCCTCCCCCGTGAGGGCGAAGGTGGAGCGCACCGTGGCCGCGTGCACCATGAACCCGGGAATCCCGCGCGCCTCGCCCAGCCGCGGCATGACGGTGCGGACCCGCTCCTCGAAGTCGGCCATGGGAATGTCGGCCCACTCCTCGATGATGAGGACGCGGTCGGGCAGGAAAAGCAGGACGGACTGCGCGCGGCCCCGCCGCGAGTAGAACCGCGCCTGGGCCGTGTCGCTCACCTCGATGCTGTCGTATCCCGCGCCGGTCTGGGACAGCTCGAAGTAGAGCTTCTGCAGGGCGCCCCGGTTGAACGGCTGGCCCGGATGGATCAGCTCGACGCAGAAATGGATGACTCTGTCTTCAGCCTGCATGATGCGCCCGCCTGAATGGTTGCGTTTTGATGGGGAGAGTATAGCCCCGCCTGGGAGGGGGCTTCAATGGAAACCGCGAAAAGAAAGGTCCGGGGCTTGACGAAGAGGCCGTTTGTCAGGTACGTTTCGCCTGCAAACAAACGGAGACAAGGGCATGAAAAAGATACTCAAGGCCGGGCAGCACGTGGTGGGCATGGACATCGGCGGCACGAAGATGATGGCTGCGGTGTTTGACAGTGACTTCAACATCCTCGGGGTGTGCAAGAAAAAGAGCAAGACCAAGTCCCGCGAGCGGTCGGAGGACCGCATCGTCAAGATCATTGAGACGGCCGTCGAGGCGGCGGGCAGCCCCAAGATCAGCGGCATCGGCGTCGGCTCCCCCGGCCCCCTGGATCCGGACACGGGAGTCATCATAGACACGCCCAACCTGGGCTGGAAGAACTTCCCCCTGGCGGAGATGCTCAGGAAGCGGTTCGGGGTGCCGGTGGTGGTGGACAACGACGTCAACGTGGGCACCTACGGGGAGTGGTGCTTCGGAGAGATCAGCGGGTGCCGCCATGTGGTCGGCATTTTCCCCGGCACGGGCATCGGCGGGGGCATCATTGTGGACGGGAAGATGCTCCACGGGTTCTCCGGCGCGGCGGGGGAGATCGGCCACATGACCGTGGAGGTCGGCGGCCCCTTCTGCGGCTGCGGCAAGCGGGGGTGCCTGGAGGCCGTCGCCTCGCGCATCGCCATCTCCAAGGAGATCGCGGCGCTGGCGATCCGCGAGGACGCCCCCTTCATCCTCGAAAAGTGCGGCACCGATTTGGCGAACATCCGCAGCGGCGTCATCGCCGAGGCCATCGCAGGCGGCGAGAAGAAGGTGGAGGAGGTTGTCCGGCGCGCCGCCTACTACATCGGCATCGCCGCCGGGAACCTGATCAACATCCTCAGCCCCGAGGTGGTGGTGGTTGGCGGCGGGCTCGTCACCGCCATGCCCGACCTGTTCATCAAGGAGATCAAACGCGGCGTGGCCGACCATGCCATGCCCTTCCTCCGCAAGAACGTGCGCATCCTCCCCGCCGCCCTCGGCGACAACGCCACCGTCATGGGCGCCGCCCACATGGTAGCCACCCGCCTCAAGGCCGCCCCGGCGAAACGCAAGGCCCGCACGCGGTAAGGGAGGGGCCTGTGTTACAATGCCCCCGCTCGGCGGTTTGGCCGCCGCACGGCCCCCGGCGCGGGGCCGGGGGGCGGGTTTAACCCCGTCGGGGCGTGGCGCAGTCCGGTTAGCGCGCCTGCTTTGGGAGCAGGAAGTCGCCGGTTCGAATCCGGCCGCCCCGACCATTTCCCTTCCGGTCGCCCCCGATCCGCGGAGTCCGCCCCTTCCTGATGGCCGCCGCCGACAGTTGCGCCGCCCTCCGGAACATGATATAGTCCATGGCATAAGTCTGGATTGACCCATGAAGCTGACAAGCCGGAGTGAATACGCCCTGCTCGCCCTCCTCTGCCTGGCGCGCCACAAGACGGAGACGTTCATCAGCGGCGAGACGATCGCGCAGGAACAGGGCATCCCCCCCAAGTTCCTGCAGCAGATTCTGCTCGCACTGAAGCGGTCGCGGTATGTGCACAGCTCCAAGGGCCAGCACGGCGGGTACCGTCTCGCCCGGCAGCCCGGCGAGATTTCCCTGGCCGAGATCGTGCGGCTGTTTGACGGGGCCCTCGCCCCCACGGAGTCGGTCAGCAAGTACTTCTACGAGTCCACGCCCATTGAGCGGGAGGAGGGGCTCCTGAACGTGTTTCGCGAGATTCGGGACCATGTGGCGGAGAAACTGGAGAAAACGACCCTGGCGGATGTGCTCTAAGCCCCTTTTTTTTGCCGGATTATCAGACTAATGAGATTTACTAACGTTTACAACTTAGAAAGGTGTTCTTATGATCCAATCCATCACCATTCTGGGGGGAAAGGGAAAGCAGGAGGCGCCGGAACCGGTCCGGCGCATTGACCTGAACATGGGGGATGTCGTGAGCATCGTGGGCCCGACGGGGTCGGGAAAGACGACCCTGATCAATGACATCGAGCTGTTTGCCGACAATGACACCCCCACGGGCCGGCGGGTGCTCATCAACGGCGTGCGGCCGCCGGCCGCCTACCGCGACGACCCGGCCTGCAACCCGATCGCGCTGATCACGCAGCACACGAATTTCCTGTCGGACATGCCCGTGCGCCTTTTCCTGAGCACCCATGCGGGGATACGGTGCACCGACGGCTCGCGGGTGGAGAGCCTGGTGGCCCAGACGCTGGATTTCGCCAACCAGCTCACGGGCGAGCCCATCATCCCGGAGAGCCGCATGACGGAGCTGTCCGGCGGCCAGACGCGGGCGCTGCTGATCGCGGACGCGACGGTGGTGTGCGACACGCCGATCGTCCTGCTGGACGAGGTGGAGAACGCGGGCATTCACCGGGCGCGGGCGCTGGAGCTGCTGCGGCGGAGGCGCAAGATATTCATCTTCGTGACCCACGACCCGCGGATCGCGCTGCTCTCCGACTTCCGCATCGTGATGCAGGGCGGCCGCGTGACCCGCGTGATCCGCACGGACGCGGCGGAGCGCGGTTTCGCGCGGACGGTGGGGCGGCTGGACGACGCCCTTTCGCGCCTGCGCGAAACCATCCGCATGGGCGGACGGCTGGCGGACGGGGACTTCGGCGATCTGGCCGCGTTTGGCGCGGCGCCGGAAGGGGGCCTCCAATGAAGCTGGTCATCTGCGCGGGTCCGTCCACCACCGGCAAGACCGCCGTGCTGCGCCACATGGCCCGCAGACTGGCGGCGGCGGGAAGCCGGCTGGCCTTTCTGAAAGTTGACGTGCAGTTTGCGGACGAGGATGAGCTGTTCGCGGGGGAGTTCGGGATTCCCGCCAAAACGGTGTATTCGGGCGAGCTGTGCCCGGACCACTGCAGCGTGCTGGTGCTGGGGGACGCCCTGAAATGGGCGGAAAAGGCCGAGGCCGACATCCTGCTGGTCGAGACGGCGGGGCTCTGCCTCCGGTGCGCCCCCTACGCCGACGGCGGCCTGGGCATCATGGTCCTGGAGGCGACCAGCGGCATGAACCTGCCCCGCAAGGTCGGCCCGATGCTGTCGCTGGCCGACATTGCGGTGGTGACGAAAATAGACCTGGTCTCGCAGGCGGAGCGCGAGGTGTTCCGGGCGCGCATCGCCGAGGCCGCCCCGGCCGTGCGCGTGCGCGAGGTTAACGCCCTGCAGGGCATCGGCATTGACCCGCTGGTGGCCCATGTCCTCCAGACCCCCGACGCGCCGCCCCGGCTGATGCTGCGGGGAAACCCGCCGGTGGGCACCTGCACCATCTGCGTGGGGAAGAGGGAGATCGGCTGGCAGTCCCATTTCGGCGTCGTGCGGGCGCTGAACAACCAAAACTTCTACCGGGGAGAGTGAGCGCATGACTGAGACGATGAAACAGCCGGCGGACATCGGGCTGCCGGGGCTGAACTGCGGCGTGTGCGGCTTCCGCACCTGTGCAGACCTGGCTGACCGGGTCCGGACTGATCCGGACCTCCTCAAGCGCTGCATCCACCTGTCCCGCGACGTCGCGGCCGCCCCGCCGGTCGGCGGCGGGGGCGTGGCGCCCGCGTGCGCCGGCGCATGCGACTCCCCGTGCGCGGGGTGCGGTGCGGCCGATCCCCGCGCCGATGTCCCGGACGGTGAATGGCGGGACAGCCTGGGGCGCGATTTTGATTTCTACCTCGAGCACTTCCCGGAAGACCCGGGGCCCCGGGAGGTGATCCTCCCCCACAACCCCATGATCACGCGCGAGCTGGAGATCGCCGCGGGTGATGTTCTCATGGGACGACCGCTGGGCATGTCCTGCGGATGCCCCATCACGCACTGCGGGGTGGCGACATCCGTTGAACCGCGGACAGGCGTCATCACCTGGTGCGTCACCGGCCCCCTTGTGCCGAGGGAGCGGGGCTGCAAGGACATCGGATATTACATTGCGGAGGCCTACGAGGGCCTGGTCACCCGCGCCCGCGGCGACCTTCGCGTCGGAATGCGGTACTATTTCCAGCCGAGGCTGTGCATGCTCCAGTGGCGGCACAGCGGGCTGCTCAATTATCTCAACCGTGTCGCCGACGGGTGGCAAGTCCGTCTGGAGGGCCTCTTTATCGGATAGCTGCGCCGCCCGTCCGTCCCGGCGGGCAGTTCGAATCCGGCCGCCCCAATCGTCTATACTTGGGGGCGCTGGCGTGGCGACCGCCACCGGCGGGATTCTGCAGAAGGCCGTGCCGGCGGCGCGGTGTTTAAAACGCAGGAGGACAAAGGATGGGAACGGCTGCATCCATCATCGGACTGGTTGGCTTTCTGGGCATGACGGTCGGCGCGTTTGTCGCCGTGCTGTATGATGAGGGCGTCGGCGGCATCATCGCCATCTCCGGCTTCGCCGCCGCGGCGCTCGGCTTCTTCCTGCCGTTCATCACCTCCTGACCCCGAAGCGTTTTCACTGGGTGCGCGGGCAGACGTGCCGGGGGTGTCCGGCCGGCCCCCGCGCGGCGGGCGCGGATGCCCCGAAGAGGGGCGGCCGCGCGCGGGCGGACGTCCCGTGACGGTGTTGTCGCGCTCCCGGAGACACAAGGGAATGGTGGGGAGCCAAAAAATGCGCCGTTGGGCGCGGACCGTTCAGCTCTCATCGGCCCTTGCGGCGTCCGCCGCCCTCTTCGCCGCCGCCGCGACGGCAGGGGAGCCCTGCGGAACCTTTTCGGCCTGCCCGGGCACGCCCTGGCCCGCCATGGACGCCCTGGGGCGCGTGCTGCCAACCGAGGAAGAGGCGGGCGGTCCCCGGCCGGACCGGTTTGTGGGGATTTTCTACTTCCTTTGGCTGGGCCAGGATCCCCCGTCGCCCGGCGGGCCGTTTGACATCACGCGCATTCTCGCCGCAGACCCCGGGGCCCTGGAAAAGCCGACCTCGCCCCCGTGGGGGCCGGAAGACATGAAGCATTTCTGGAGCCAGCCCCTCTATGGATATTACCGGTCCGGGGATCCATGGGTGCTGCGGCGGCACGCCCACCTGCTGGCGGACGCCGGCGTGGACGTGCTGATCTTCGACACCACCAACGGCCCGACCTATGACGATGTGTACACGGCCCTTTGCGAGACATTCACCCAGGTGCGCGCGGAAGGGGGGCGCACGCCGCAGATCGCCTTCATGGTTAATCCGGAAACCGGGGGGGAGGTCGCGGACCGCATCCACAACACCCTTTACCGGCCGGGACGGTACAGGGACCTGTGGTTCCACTGGATGGGCAGGCCCCTCATGCTCTGCAATCCCTCCACCGCCAGCCCCGGTGTCCGGGCGTTCTTCACGCTCCGCAAGGCCCACTGGCCCGTTGAAATGGTGAACACCGCCCATGCCTGGCATTGGGAGGCCACCTACCCCCAGCCCTACGGGTTCACGGACGATCCGAAAATCCCGGAGCAGGTCAGCGTCTCCGCGGCCCAGAACCTCTCCGTCCGCGACGGCAGGGTCACCTTTATGAGCCGGGGGGATGCCCGGGGACGCAGCTTTCACAGGGGCAGGCAGCGCATCACGCGCGGGTCCATGGAGCGGGGCGCCAATCTGGAGGAGCAGTGGAGGCGGGCGATCCGGCTGGACCCCCCGTTTGTCATGGTTACCGGATGGAACGAATGGACGGCCGGCAGGTACAGCCTTCCAGAAGAACCCATCTTTTTCTGCGACCAGTACAATCAGGAATTCAGCCGGGATGTGGAGCCGGCCCGGACTGCTCCGGGCGACAATTACTACATGCAGCTGGTGGCGAATGTGCGGCGTTTCAAGGGCGTGCCGCCCATCCCGGCAGGAACGGGTCCGAAGACGATAGATGTCGGCGGGGATTTCGCGCAGTGGACGGATGTCGGCCCCGAATACACGGATCCCGACGGGGAAACCCTGCCGCGCGATTTCGCCGGCGTGGATTCCACGCACTACACCGACCAGACCGGCCGCAATGAGTTCTTGGCGGCGAAGGTGGCCAGGGATTCCGAGTTTCTGTATTTTTACGCGCGCACGCGGAACCCCGTCACGCCCCGCCCGGAGCGCGGCTGGATGACCCTGCTGCTGGACACGGACGCCAATCCGTTCACGGGATGGGAGGGGTTCGACCATGTTGTGAACAGGCTGCCCGGAGAGGGGGGGGCGCTGCTGGTGGAGCGTTTCGCGGGCGGCGGCGGGCTTTTCCCGCTGGGCTGCCGCGGGGGCCGCCCCTTCCCCCTCTCATGCCACCCCGGCGGCGAATGGGAATGGGCCTGTGTTCACGCCCCGGAGGCCGCGCTCCGGGTGGAGGGCAACGAGCTGCACCTCCGCGTTCCCCGGGCCGCGCTGGGGCTTGACACGGAACGGCGCGCCCTGAGGATTGACTTCAAATGGACCGACAACCTGTCCTGCCCGGAGGACCCTCTGGACTGGTACCTAAGCGGTGATGTCGCGCCCTCCGGGCGCTTCCGGTACCGGTATGCCGCAGAGTAGCGGGAGAAGGGGCGCCCGCGCGCCTCAGGGCAGTAACAGGCGAAGAATATGCAGCGCGGGACTGGCCGGCGGCGCCCCCTGTCCGGCGCCTTCGGGGCGCAGCTTCTCCTGAAGCAGCCCGTGCAGAACCGGTTCCATCGCGCCGGCCCAGAGTTCATACCCCGTTTCACTCAGATGAAGCAGGTCGGGCATGACACTTCTCGGCAGGCGGCCGTCCTTGTCCAGGAAGACGCCGCCGATGTCCAGAAACGTCACCATCGGGTCCGCGGCAAGCCTGGAATAGCGGCGCGAGGCCTCCCGCAGTCGAAGCTGCTCCTTTTCCGGCAGGTCTCCCCTGGGGAACAGGGCCAGCAGCAGAATGCGCGTTTCCGGGAGCCGGTCCCGCAGTTTCTCCACCACTGCCCGAACCCCGGCGGCGATCTCCTTTGCGGTGTTCTCGGACCAGTTGTTCGTCCCAATCAGCACGACCGCCGCTTTCGGCGCAATTCCGTCCAGATTTCCATTGTCCAGGCGCCAAAGGACATGCTGGGTGCAGTCCCCCCCTATGCCCAGGTTTGCCGCGTTGCGGCCTGCGTAGAAGCGGTCCCACACGGCCCGGCCGGCCCCCTCCCACCCGTGGGTGATGGAGTCCCCAATGAAGAGCAAGTCCGCGCCGCCCCCCCGCACGCGCTCGTTTATGGCCAGATGCCGCGCCTGCCACCAGTCATAGGGCCTCGAGACGGGTTCCACGGCCGAGGAGGAATGCCGGGAACACCCCCCCAACCCGGCCCCGGCCAGCAGAACAAGGGAACAGCTCCAAAGAAAGCGCCCCGTTGCTGACCGGTTCTTCATGGGCATGCCCCTCCTGCCGGGTGTGGCCGCGCGGTGAGAACGTCCGGGACGGGGGCTTCGCTCCTGGCGCATGCTCCGGGAAACAGGGGGCGCCGCATGGCGGCTCAGGCTCCGGAGACTGCGGGCGCTGAACAGCGCACACCGCGCAGCCCCAGGACGAAACGGCTGCCAAAGGCCGTGGAGGGGGTTTGCGCGCCGGGGGGCGTGTTTTCCGCGAGCAGCCGCGCCGTGGCGGTCACGGCGGCGTCAAAGGTGAGGCTGTAGCCGTTGGGCGTCTGCATGGCCATGGCCACGCGGCGCACGCCGGCCTCCGTGGCGTCCCCGTAGAGCTCCGTGTTGTCCGCGCCGCGCTCCTCCTCGTCCGGCCCCTCAATGTGCCTCTCCACCCACCGTTTCAGGAAGTTCTGCACGGGCCGCCAGCCCAGGGCGAAGCGGATGCGGTTCAAAGAGCGCATTTGCCGGACCTGCCTCTCCGGCAGAACGGTGTAGACCTCGATGTTTGGGATGTCGGTGGAGAGGAAGGCCGTGGAGACGTCGCCCCAGGGAATGGCCGTGGCCAGGCGGGGACCGCTGGCAAAGGGGATTTCGGCGGTGAGAGACGCCAGGGGGATGCGCTCCAGATGCCCGCGCCGCCGTATCACGCAGCCCTCCCCCATGCCCTCGATGACCGTCTTGGTGGTTCCCGGACTCAGTTTTCCCCTGTCGGAACGGAAGGCCAGCCGCAGGTGCGTCGCGCCGGGCAGGGCCTCCTTCAGCATGGCGGCCATGCAGTCCGTGGGCACCACGTCGAACCCGACCCCGGGGAGCACCGTGATCCCCCCCTCCTTCCACCGGCTGTCGTGGCGGCGGACATACTCGAAGACCGAGATTTCCCCGGTGACGTCGAGGTAGTGCGTCCCGCTCGCCATGCACCCCTCCAGCATGGGCCGTGCGGTGGCGGAAAAGGGGCCCGCGCAGTTCAGCACCGCCTCCATGCCGTGAAGCCCCCCGGCTGTGGCCTGGGGGTCGGACAGGCTGAACACGCGGCACTCCAGGCCCAGTTCCCCGGCGGCGGCCTCCACCGCGTGGCGGTTGCGGCCCGCGACCACCGGCCGCATCCCCCGTAAGACCGCCTCCTCGGCGCAGAGGCGTCCCGTGTATCCGCTGACCCCGTAGATCATCCACTCGGTCATGGCGTGTCCTCCGCAGTTATTGTGCCCGAAAATGGAGGCTGAGCTCCGACAACGCGGGACACGCGGCCGCTTTCACAACACGCAGCCGCACCTTTTCCGCGGTCACAGCCTCCCCCTGCCACAACCGCCGCGCGCCGATGGACATTCCCCGGGCGAACTCCTCCCAGGCCGTCCCGGTCCAGCGGTCCAGGGCCCACTCGTCCACCCGGTGGCCCAGGGGAAGGTGTTCCCGGAGACTGACCACGTTGAAGGTGGTCTCCCGGGGCAGCGTCAGCACCAGCTCCGGCGTGGTGACGCCGTCGTCCGAGCACCAATAGGTGCTCTTGTCCCCGTCGAGCACCCTCGCCGCCCCATACGCCGGATCATCCCCGCGGACATTGGAAGCCCCGGCGGACGCGCCTTGGGCGAGGTCGGTGTCGAACGTGGCCCGCAGCCGCCGCCCGAACTCCCGCAGGGAGGCCAGGTCGTTCTCGTGGATGCGTCCCCGCCGGTCCGGCGGCAGGTTGAGAAGAAATGACGCGCCCCGCCCGACGGACTCGAAATACAGTTTCATGAGGTTGTCCGGCGTGCGGACTTTGCGGTCCTCTTTCCTGTGGTAGAACCATCCCGGACGGATGGACACGTCCGCCTCGGCGGGCATCCAAAACTGCCCGTCGCGGGTGCCGTGCTCCGCAAGCTGGTACTCTGTCTGGCCCGGACAGGGCGGCTGGCCGTCGCGGCCCACAGGGGTGTAGGTGGCCCAGGAGGGGTCCCCGGCGAACCCGGACTCGTTGCCCACCCACCGGATGTCGGGCCCCACATCGCTGAAAATGGCGGCATCAGGCTGAAGCTCCCGGACCATCGCCCAGGTGTTTTCCCAGTCGTAATAGGTGCACCGGTCTATGTTGCGCGTCTCCTTCGCGCCGCCGTACCAGCCGTCGCCGCCGTTCGCCCCGTCAAACCACACCTCGAAAACGGGGCCGTACTCCGTGAGCAGCTCCCGGAGCTGGTTGCGGAAATACTCCACATAGGCCGGGCGGCCGTACGCCGCATGGTTCCGGTCCCAGGGCGAAAGATACACGCCAAACTGGAGCCCCGCCGCGCGGCACGCGTCCGAAAACTCCCGCACCACGTCGCCCTTCCCGCCCTTCCACGGGCTGGCGGCCACGGAGTGCCCGGTGAACTTGGAGGGCCACAGGCAGAACCCGTCATGGTGCTTGCAGGTGAGGATGAGCCCCCGCATGCCGGCCTCCTTCGCCGCGCCGACAATCTGGGCGGCGTCAAAGTCCGTCGGATTGAAAAGCTCCGGCGACTCGTCGCCGTACCCCCACTCCTTGTCCGTGAAGGTGTTGATGGTGAAGTGGACAAAGCCGTAGAACTCCAGCTCGTGCCACTGGAGAAGGCGGGCGTCGGGCACGGCGCCGTGGGGGGCCGGCGGGGGCGCCGTCGCGCCGAAGGCCTCCACGGAAAGGAAGAGGGTGAGCGCCAGTCGTGCCATGGGGTCATCTCCTTTTCTTGCCCGCAGTCCAGCCTATCGGTCCGCCCTTCCCGTTTGCAAGCGGGACACTTCGGGCCTGCCGCCGCATGGCGCCGGTCCTGGGGCGGTCTTGCCATTTTCGGAACCATTTCCTATAATGGGGCATCTTCCGGAGCACGGGGCAAAACTGGACATGGGCGATCTGCCGCGCGAAGTCATCATGGCGATTAGTCCGGACAGCTATGTTGTCCTGTTCGCGCTCCTGTGGCTGGGCGCCCTGTTCCTGGGGGTGACGGTGTATTTGTTCTCGAACCACGCGCTCATGCGGCAGCATCCCGGGGAGAAGATCGGCTGGAGCACCCGGTGGATTTCCTTTCTGACCGCGCTGGTGCTGTCCGCCCCCCTGGTCTGGTACGCGCAGGTGTTCTGCTCCGAACAGTTCTGCGTGATGACGATGGACGGGCCGGACATCGTGCTGCAGTTCGAGATCCCCCCCCGCGAGGTCCGGGCGGGATACGCGGTGTGCGGCGTCAGTCTGGAGCGCGGAATGCTGTTCGGCCGGCGCTGGTGCCGAATCATTGTGAAGGCCCCCCCGAACGATTATTACTACGGACATCTCATTGTCTGCGAGGAGGCGGAGCGCGCCCTTGAGCGGTACCGGGAGATGACGGGGCAGGAATGGAACGACAAGCGGTGAACACGGACGGATCGGCGCCAAACGGGACGGAACTTTCCCGCAGGGAAGTGCTGGGCGGCGGCGTGGCCGCGGCCGCCGCGCTGGCGGCGGGCAAAACGGAGGGAGCGGGCGTGCCGGAGAAACACATGCCTGGCGGCGCTGAGGGGCGCCGCGCCGCGCTGTGGCGGCTGCTGGGGGACCTTCCGGATCGGCGCGCCCCCTCCGCGCGGAAAATCGGCGGGGACCGGCACGACGGTTTCTCCATCGAGCGCCTGGTCATGGACCTCAACGGCATGCAGGAGGTTCCCGCCCTGCTGCTGGCACCGGACGGGGTGGACAGGAAGGCCCCGGCCCTGCTGTACATCCACTGGCATGGCGGGGACTATCCCGTGGGCAAGGAGGAGCTGCTCGCGGGCACCCGGGCCATGCAGGGGACCTACGCTCCGGAACTGGCGAAACGGGGCATCGTCACCCTCGCCATAGACAGTTGGTGCTTCGGCGAACGGATGCCCTATCCGGAAGAGGGCGGACGGGGCGAGTCGGACACCTTCAAGGAGATGCTCTGGAAGGGCCGGGTGCTGTTCGGCATGATGCTCTTTGACGAGTGGCAGGCCTTCCGCTGGCTGGCGGAGCACCCCCTGGTGGACCCGGACCGGATCGGCGTCTTCGGCATGTCCATGGGGGCGACCAAGGCGTGGTGGCTGGCCGCGCTGGAGCCCCGCGTCGCCTGCTGCACGGACCTGTGCTGCCTCACGGACTTCGACACGCTCATTGAGGGGAAAGGCCTGGGCGGGCACGGCATCTACTACTATGTGCCGAACCTGCTCAAGGAATTCTCCACCGGCGACATCAACGCGCTCATCGCGCCGCGGCCCCGGCTCAGCCTGAACGGCCGGGAGGACAAGCTGACGCCCCCGCGCGGGGTGGAACGGGTGCGCGACCAGGTTCTGCCGCTCTACGCCGCCGCCGGGAAGGCGGAAGACTGCCGCATCGAGCTGTTTGACTGCGCCCATGAGGAGCTGCCCGAAATGCGGCGGATGATCCTGGACTGGATGGACCGGCATCTGGCGCGCCCGACGCCCGCCTGACGGCATGCGGGGCGCGGGGGAACGGACTTTTTTGCAGAGAGAAGAAAGTGAGGGCATTCTTGGAAGAGACGGTGGTCATCATGGACGCGGGCAGCGGCATTCTGGTCCAAGCCCTGCTGCTGGGAACGGCGCTGGCCGGATCCGCGGGTGTTTATCTGGCGATGGCGCGGCACATGGCGCGGGATTCCAGCGCCCTGCCGTTCCGCCTTGACCAGCGGTTCATCGCCGCGCTGGCGGCGTTCTGCGTGGCCATTCCCATAATCTGGTATTCCTACCTGCGCGGGTCGGAGAACTTCCACCGGATCATCCTTCAGGGGGAAAACCTGCTGCTGGAGTACGAGATGCCCAGGCGCGTCGCGCAATACGAGGCGAAGGGGTGCAAGGTGAGGATTGAGCCCGGCATGCTGCTGGGGCGGGGATACCGGCGCGTGGTGGTGGAGTTCGCCACATGGGAGATATTCACCGGCCGCCTGCTCGACCCCGCGGAGGCGGAAAAGTGCCTGGAGCGGCTCAGGGGAATCGCCATTGTTGAGTGAGGGGACGGGACGGGAACGTCACCTTGTTGTGCCGGGCCGGTCCTCCGAGGGGTGCAGCCCGACCTTTCCCGGGTCAAAGGGGGTGATCCCCAGCGCCAACGCCGGGGAATCCTGCCGGAGACGGTAGTCGCCGTTGGCGGCGTCCACAAAGCCGGGATCGCCCTCCAGCAGGTTGTTCTCAAACACGATCCCCGGCAGGGCCTTCTCCTCGATGCGGTCCCACTTGCCGCCGGAACAGATGTTGCGCGCGATGCGGATGCCGCGCGGCGCCTTGGGGTCCTCGTCCAGAATGCGCGGCAGCTCGGGATACCGCCCGCTGTAGGGCGGCTTTGTGTAGGCAATGCCGGAGATCGTCCCCTTCTCCCTCGCCTCGGCGATCCACTCGTCGGCGTGGTAGTGCGCCCAGCCCAGCGCGCGCGCGTCCACATGCACCGCCGGGACGCAGTCCACAAACACGTTGTCCTCGATGGCGCAGTCGCGCCCGCCGCCGATGAAGGCCGCCGCCGTCACCCGGACGAACAGGTTTCCCACGATGTCCGCCGAGGCAAACATGTCGTCCAGATACACCCCGACGCAGCCCTTGTTCTCGAAGCCCTGAATGTCGTGCAGGTAATTGCCCCGGATCACGTTGCCGCGCATGGTCCAGTTGCGCCCGGCGTAGATGGCCCCGGCGTCGTTGGATTCCAGGCAGACGCGGTAAATCTCATTTCCCTCGATGAGGTGGTCGTTGCCCCCGAAGCCGACGGCCATGTGCGGCGCGTCATGGATCCGGTTGCGCAGCACCCGGTTGCCCACGCCGTCAATGGAAACGGCGGTCTGGTACATGCGGCTCCAGCGGCCGTAGTCCCAGATGTGGTTGTTCTCCGCCGTGTGCCCGGCGGGGGTCAGGGTGGTGCGGTCGCCGCCGGAGAGGCGGATGCCGTTGTGCCCCATGCCGTGGATGTCGCAGCCCGCCACCGTGTGCCCCGCGCCCCCCTGCACGGACACCGCCCCGCCGCTGCCGTTGCGGAAGGTGCATCCGGAGACGCGCACCCCCTCGCCGCCGGACACGGACACCACGGCGCCCCGGAACCCCTCGAACACCAGGCCGCGCAGGGTGACATGGGACGCGTCCGCGAACACCGCCGCCGCGTCCGCCTTGGACACCATGACGTCCCCCTCCCCCGGCGTCTCGGGAGGCCAGAAGAAGAGCAGGGCCTTGTCGCGGTCCACGAACCACTCGCCGGGGCGGTCCAGCTCGCAGAGGAGATTGAAGGCGTAGTACCACTGCCCCACGCGGTAGCCGTAGGTGTGGTGGGGGGGCGTCAGCTCAATCGTCTTGGCGTCCGGAAGGATCGCCGCGATCTTCTGCCGCTGGTCGGACCAGTCCCAGAACCAGTACCCGTGCAGCCAGGCGTCCTTCTCCCCCGCCCACGCCGCCGGGCGGTCCTCCGCATAGGTGAACTTGCCCGTTTTGCTGCCGGGGATGCCGTGGATTTTGTGCCCGTCCTTCTCCACCAGTCCGGCGATCTTGACAAACCCCTCGTCCGGCCAGCGGGAAAGGGTCATGGCCTGTCCCCGGAAATACACCTGAAGCGTGCCGTCGCTGGCCGTTCCAAACTCGGTGATCCCGGCGGCCCGCAGGTCGGCCTGGAGCACATGGGGGGCGGCATTCGGCGCCAGGCGCGCCAGCGCGCCGGGGTCGGACACGGGGGCGAATCCGCCGACGGTCCGCCCGCCGGAAAGGATGACCGTCTCCCCCGGCACTGCCCGGTACACGACGGGAGCGTCGGCGCGTCCGGCGTCGGCCGCCTCGAAACGCACTGCTGCCTCGATGGGATAAGCGCCGCCGCGCAGGAGCACCTCCACCCCGCCCTGCGGGAGGCCCTTCGTTTCAATGAGCCGGCGCACGGCGGCGCGCGCGCCGTCCAGCGTCGCCAGGGGCCCGTCCTGCGGGGCGGTGTCGGCGGCGGGATTCGCCCCCGAGGCGGTGTCGTCCCCGTTCGGGGCGATGTAGAATCGCGCACCGGGCGTCTGCGCGAAACAGGCGGCGGAAACAAGCACGGCGGCAAGCGAGAGCAGGATCGGTTTCATGGTTTCTCCCGGGCGGAGACCGGGGGCCTTCCGCCGGTTAGAGGGTGTCCGGGGCGATGAACCCGTGGGCCAGGCCCATGTAGTACGCCAGAAGATAGGGAAAGCCCTCGCGCAGGCGCGTGCCCTTCCCGGTGTAGGTCAGCGCCCAGGGATTCAGGTCCCAGTACACCTCATGCCGCTCGTCAATGGGAAACACCTGCCCGTCGCGGCGTCCGCCGGAGCCGGTCGGGGCCCCGTCGTCGCCGCGCAGGGGCAGCAGGTCAATCCGGTGGGCGTTGGACATGGGCCAGTCCACCAGGTCCAGCGGGTAGCGGCGCAGCGTGTCCACGGCGTCCTCAAACCCGTGCGCGGGCAGCGACAGGTCGGTCTCGCCCCAGTGGTCGGTGCGCACCTTGCCGTGGCAGCACGCGGCGTAAATGAAGTTCGCGAAGGCGTTCCGTTCGAGTTTCTCGTACTGCCAGTGCCGGTGGATGGCGTGGTGGTACATGTTGAGCAGTTTCGGGTCCGTCTCATAGCGGATCAGGTGGTAGTGGTTCATGAACGCCATGTTGTCGTCCGGCTGGTGGCCCGCGTCGAAGGGGCCGGGCAGGGCCTTGGGCTGGGTCATGCCGTTCATGGCGTAGCCGTGGTCCAGCGCCAGCTCCAGATAGGCCTTCCGGTATTTCGCGTCGCCGGTCATGTGGTGCGCCACGGAGAGGTAGGTGAGGATGCTGAGGGAGTTCAGCCCCCGCTCGTCGCACCAGGCGGGGTTGCGGTTCATGTCGTCCGGCGAGAAGCGCCCCCAGCGCGTCGGCGTGCCGTCATGGTCCACCAGGTTGTACCCGTGGTCCAGAATGTGGTCCGTGATCCGCCGGACCACGGCGCGCACGGCGTCGCGCTCCTCCTCGGTCTGGCAGACGCGGTCGTAGTAAACCGCGAACCCGAAGTAGTGCCCGTCCAGCTCGTCGGAGCTGGAGTCGTTCTTCCAGTACCACTCCCCGGTGGCGTCCACGGGCCAGCGGGGCTGGATGATCTTCCACAGTTTGTCCGCCGCGTTGCGCCGCCGGTCATAGGCCAGGTCGAAGTCCGGGTTGGGGTCCGGCTCGGAGGTCGGCTTGACGGCGCGGGCGATGAACCCCTTCGGCGCGGGATGGGTGCCCCCCTCCGTCACCTCGCTGAGAAAAGCCAGGGCGCGGAAGGCGTTCCGGGCGTCGTCCCGCAGTTTCTCCCTTCCCGTGGCCGCGTAGCCGAAACTGACCGCGCCGAGATACAGCCCCGTGAAGTGCCCGTCGTTGTCCGTGAACACGGGTACCGCCGTGCTCTTGTCGCCGGGAACGGACAGCTCCGCCGGGTTCACATAGCCGAAGCGGGTGCGGCGGTTGTATTTCTCGATTTCCTCCTCGAAGAAGGCGGCCTTTTGGGACAGGGTGGCCGGGGTGGTCCTGATGCAGGAGATGCCGGCCGCCGTGGCGATCCACGCGCTGCCCTCCGCGTCCACCGCAATGTCGCGGACGCAATCGTCCAGGAGCCAGCGCCGCCCCTGGCGAAAGGAGAATTGCCCGTCGCGGAAGTGAACCGCCCCGTTGGTGGTGCCGAACCACACGCCCTTCGGGCCTGCGGCCATGCAGGTGAAGTCGTTGAACGGCAACCCGTTCTCGCCCGTGAACAGGCGCCATGCCCCGTCCGGCGCGCGGCGCCCGACGCCCTGCGGCGCGGCAAACCACAGCGCCCCGGAGGGGTCAAAAGCCACGGCGCGCACATCCACCGGCGCCCAGCGCACGGCCCCCTCCCGGGGAAGCGCCAGCCGCCAGTCGCGTCCGTCGCCCGTGTAAAGTCCTGTGTCGGCTGCCACCGCCCATTCGGCGTCCCGACGCGCCGCGCCCCGGACAACAGCGCTCTCTCCGGCAACTTGGAAAAGGGAAGCACGCTGTTCAGAGTCCAGCGGCGCCGCATCGGGGGGCGCGGCATCCGGCGCGGGCACCCAACGGTCCCCTTCCCGCCGGACTGCGCCCTCCGCTGTCAGGGCGGCGACCCGGCCCGCCCCATCCACCCACACGCGCGACACGTCGTTGGACGGCAGCCCCTGGGCAGTGGTGTGGGGCTCGTGAATCTGCTGCTCGAACGTGCCGACGGTTATGGGAAGGCTGACCGCTGCCAGTGCGGCGTGCGCGGAAAGGAGCACAAGAAGGGCCGGGAAAAAGCGTCTGGGCATTCATTCCTCCAAAGATGTTGGATTCAGGGTCATTCCGCCGCCTCGTACCGCCACACAGCGGCCGACGGCGCGGCGTCCAGCACGATCTCGAGCCCCGGGGACAGGAGCGCGGAACCCGGAAATACGATGACAGCATCGGGGGCCGCCGTGTTCCAGCAGCGGTATTGCTTCTCCGCGTCCAGCGCGAAGAGCGGCAGCCTCTTCGAGGCAGCCTCCGCCTTTTCACGACGAAAGACCTGCACGGTGCCCCCGCCGGTTTCGGGGTTGTGGAACTGCCAGCCGATCCACGCGGCGGGGTCGAGGCTGTACGCCGTCAGGGGGTGGTAGTCGCCGAAATAGTTCTTCCCATACTCCCGCCACTGGTCCACCAGCCCCCGGATCCGGGGAAAGTCAATGGCGTCGTCGCGCTGGTCCCAGCAGGCGATGTAGTGCGGACACAGGGTGCTCAGGATTTCATAGTCGCCGGTCTTGGAGGAGCCCGTGCCGAAGAAGGGGAACCAGTCGGCCAGCGCCCAGGTGTGGCACTGGTTGCCGGTGGGCTCCATGATGTAGTCGCTCCGCAGGAGCGGCACCGCCCGGCGCAGGGTTTCCAGGTCGTTGCGCCGCCCGCCGCTGGCGCAGGAGTCAATCAGCATGTTGGGATGGCGGCGGCGCAGCTCGTCCCAGTAGGCGAAATAGCCCTCCACATGCCGGATTTCCGTAATGCCCCGGCGGTCTGGGGCGTCATTCTTCCGCCAGTGGTCCAGCGGGTCCATGTTGAAATCCTGGCGGTACAGGTCAATCCCCTGTTCCGTGATGAGCTTGTCCACGTGGTTGATCAGCCATTCCCTGACTTCCGGCTCGCCCAGCTTCAGCAGTCCCCCTTCCTTGCCGCCGTGGATCCAGTCGGGGTGGGTTTCCGTGAGCCAGGTGTCCTTGTGCACGCGCTCCGGCTCAAACCACACAATGCTCCGCACCCCCTTCCTGCGGGCGTGGTCCGTGATGGGCCGAAGACCTCCGGGAAACCGCGTCTCGTCCACCTCCCAAGTCCCTGTCTTCGGCCACTGCCCGTCGCAGGGATACCAGCCCGCGTCCATCCACCAGTAGTCCAGCCGGAGTCCGCGCTCCAGATACTTGTCCACGAACAGGATCTGGCTGGCCGTGTCGGCGTGGATCATCTCGCCGTACTGGTGGGAGCTGCACGCCGCGAGCTGGGGCAGCGGCGGCAGGGCGCCCCCCGGGCGCGGCAGGTTGTGCGCGATCATCCACTGCCGCCAGACGTTCTGCGCGAAACGCCGGTCACCCTGGTAGAACTGCATGACCGTCATGGGCCCGCGCACCTCCTCCCCCGGGTGCAGGCGGAAATGGACATCCTGCTGGCCCGCCTCCAGCCGGACCGCGCCGTCCGCCGCGCGGCCAAACCGCGTCTCCCACTGGCCCGCCCAGCTCACGACAAAGATCACCCCCCTGCCCTTCCCCTCCAGATTGAAGTACGGAAAGGCCGTCTGCGTGGGGCGGCCGCCCGTGTTGGCCACGGCGAGGTCCGCCCCCGGCGCGAGCGCCGTCTGGAACGGCTCAAAGCTGTCCGCCGTGCAGGTGTCCCCCTTGTTCTGGTGGAGCGTCAGCGGGTCGCCGCCAAACAGGCCGAGCACCGTGTCGCAGGACCGGAGTTTTTCAAAGATGCCCGTGTCCTCCGCGCCCGTGTTGCGCAGAAACACCGTCCACTCGATGACCGGGTAGTCATGGTAGACCTTCCCTTTCAGACGCAGCTCCAGCGTGCCCTCGGGGTTGGACAGCTTGCGCACGAAGGTCATCGCCGTTTCGGCGGACTCCTCCGTCTGCGCCTGCACCCAGTTGGCGCACAGCTCCGCCGAGGGGGTGCCGTCCAGCACGAAGGACACCGGCGGCAAGCCGGAAATCCCAAAGGCGGTATCCTGCCACCCCTTCAGCAGACGATGACCCTCCGGGTCCGTCTCCCCGGCAAACGCGGCACAAGACACCGAACAGGCAAGACAGACAGTACTCAGAATGCGGCAGATACTCGGCATGGCTGGAGGTCCTCCCAGAAGTTGGCACCGGAACACCCGCAAAGTATCGCGCCCGGAGGGGGTGTTTTCAAGTCGCGCGGGGACCGGCCGGCTCCCCCTGCGCCCTGCGGTAGGCGTGGCACAGGAAAGCGCAGGAGGCGCACCAGTTCTCGAAGCCGGGGGCGGGGCCGCCGTTCAGCACGAACCCGCGCAGCGCCCGCATCTTTTCGCCGTTCCAGACCTCCTCAAAGGGGTCCCGCAGGAGGTTGCCCACGGCGCAGCCCGGGCGGTGCACCTGGCAGCAGACGTGCATGTCGCCGTTGGCGTTGACGACCACCGTGTCCCACATCTGCCGGCACTCCGTGGGCACCGGGGCGTGCCCGCCGGCGTCCACGGCGCTCACCAGCCCGGTGCCGCCCCTCTCCCGGGCGCTGTCAGAGAGCCACTCCTCGCGGAAGGCCTCCGGCATGCCGAAGACCTCCTGCAGCTCAAACTCCGCCCCGGCGGACGCCGCGAGCCGTCTCGCCGTCTCGACCTCGTGCTGGTTGACCCGGCTGAGGATCATCTTGTAGCGCACCTGCGGGGTGGTCATGCCGAGCCGGCCGCGCGCCCGCACCAGTCCCGAAAGATTGCGCAGGACCCGTTCGAAGTCGCCCCCGACCCGGTAGGCGCTGTAGGTCTCCTGCGACGCCCCGTCCACCGAGGCGACAAACCGGTGGAGGCCCGACCGGACCAGCGCCTCCAGCCACGCATCGTCATACTCGCGCGCGCTGAAGTTCGCGTGGACCACCGTCTGAATGCCCAGGTCCGCGAAGAACCGGATGTACGCGTTCAGGTGGGGATTGAGCAGCGGCTCGCCCCAGTTGAAGAGGTTCGCCTCGCAGAGCGTGTCGAGGGGGAGGTTTTTCGCCAGCTTCGCGAAGGTGTCCGGGGCGAGGAACTCCCGGGCCAGCGAGCCCTCGCCGTTGCCCGTGGGGCAGAACCGGCAGCGCAGGTTGCACACCGGCCCCGGGTCAAGAATCAGGTAGACGGGCCGCGTCCGGGCCGCGCACCGGCCCAGGCGCATGTCCTCCTCCGCCAGCGCCAGCATGCGCAGCGCGCGCCGGTGGCGCAGCCAGGCCCGGAGGCGCCGGCGGCGCCCGGGAAGAAAGAGCAGGCGGAAGGCCCTGCCCGGCATGCGCGAAAGAAACATGGCACCATCTTGCCAGCAGACGGACCAGTCGTTCAATCACCGCCGGAACGGGCATGGAAAGCGGCGGTTTTTCCGTGCTACCATGCGGCTTCACCACGGCCGTCAAGAGGCCAATCACGGGAGGCGCGACGCATGACGGCACCGACACATCCAGGAAGACTGCGCGGCTGGGCCGCCAACGCGGCCGCGGTCCTGCTTGGATTTCTGATCGTGGCCGCCGCGCTCGGCGCCGCAGAGGCCGCGCTGCGCCTTAAGGTCCGCCTGTCTCCGGATTCCCCGCGTTCGTCCATTGTCCAGGATGGGGAAGGGATCGTTCACGGGGAGGATGTTCTCAGCTACTGGCTCACACGCAACGGGACCGTGCGCTGCATCGCGCAATCGAGCGAAAAGCTTGTCTACGACGTGCGCGGCAGAACCGACGCCGCCGGCCGGCGGCTTACCCCCTGCGCCGCCGCAGCGGGGGACGATGCCCCTGTGGCGGCCTTTTTTGGGTGTTCCATGACGTTCGGGCAGGGCGTCCAGGACGAGGAGACGCTGCCCGCGCGCTTCTGCGCGCATGCGCCGGGCTGGCAGGCCTTCAATTATGGGGTGAGCGGCTACGGACCCCAGCAGATGTGGCTGCAAATATGCAAAAAAGGGGCGCTGAAAGAGTTTTCCGGACGCCGGGGCGTGGTGGTCTACTCCTTCATAGACCACCACTTGGAGCGGCTTGTCGGCACGCCCTCCGTGTTGTCCGCGTGGGCTTATCCGCTCCCCTGGCTGGAGACAGAGAACGGGCGAATTGTTTACCGGGGCACCTTCTGGGACCGCTCCCCCGTGCAGGACTTCTATTTTCATCGTGTGCGACGCTTTCACCTGGCCCGGCTCATTGAGTGCCGTCTGCCAACCCGCGCACTCCCCAAGGAACAACAGGATGGCGCCCTGGACCTCCTGGTTCGCCTCCTCGTGGAATGCGACCAGGCCGTAAAGGAGCAGGCGCCGGGCCTCACCTTTTGCTGTGTGGTGCTTCCCACCTGCGGGGGCACCGTGCGGGAAGGGCTGCGGCGGCAGCTGGAGACAGCCGGGGTGCCCGTCTTTGACTATGAACACCTCTTTGAGCAGGCGGGACTTTCCGAGGAGGAGCTTTTCTTCCATGACTCGCCCGCCGGGGAACGCGGGCACTTCAAGGCGACGGGCTATGACCTGGTCGCCCGGCGCCTGATCCGCGACATTGCCGAAGGCGGGCGCACGGGGGGTGCGGAGCCCCCGGCGCCAACGGCTGGAAACTGACGAGTCTTCCGGTCTCCCCTTCCCGATGCCACAGACGCCCGCCAACGGGAAACCGGGCGCTCAGAGGTTCTCGAGGTCCACGCCGGCGGCGCCCGCCTTAAACTCTTTCATGTGCTTGCGCAGGGGGGCCGCGCCGTCGCCCTCAACGTATTCCGTGAGCCATTTCAGGCGGCGGCTGGTCTCGAGACTGACCAGATGCTCCATCTTGCAGGCGTCGGCGGTGGCGCGATCTTTGGCCACGCCCAGGACAACCTCCAGGAAGCGGGAAAGAATGGCGAAGTTCTCGGAGACCAGCTCGGTGATCTGGCGGCCCTCCTCCGTGAGCAGCAGGAACCGGTTCGGGTCCTCGGCGACCCAGCCCCGTTTCTTGAGCTGGGCGAGGGCCATGGAGGCCGCGCCGCGCGACACCTCCAGCATCTCGGCGACATCGGTGGTCCGCGCGTAGCCCAGGCTGGACCGCAGCGTGTCTATGGCCATCAGGTAATGGGCGCGCGAGTGGGACAGGGTGTCGTGCCCCGTGTCGCGGCGGCGTCCGGCTTTCGCGCCTTTCCCGCCCGCCTTTGCGGGGGGCTGTTTGTCCTGCGGCCGCGGGGAGCCTGTCATGGCGGTGTTCTCCAGGCCTGGGCGCGCCCGGGCGGGGACACACACCGGTGCCCGACTTAGAACAACCCGTCGCCGCGCCTAACGGATGGCCATTATACTGAATTCCACGACAGGGGGCGCAACTTCGGCAGGGGGCGGCAAACGGGCGGGGCGGGCAGGTTGCCCTTCACGGCGCTTTTCTGGCAAAGTCTCCCTTCCGCCGGGGAAACCCGGCGGCGTTCGGACGGGTCAAACACAGCGGCGGAAATCCCCTCCAGGGGAAACCTCCCCGGGAACAATCATTCACACGAGAGGAACGAGAACGATGACGAAGCGTGACAGACGGGTGTTGAAGGGTGGAGCCGGCCTGCTTCTGGCCGCACTGGCGATGTGCGCCGGGGCGGTGACCGCGCAGGCCCAGGGCCCGCTGGGGCATTTCCCGGAGGGCGCCACGGCGGCCCTCTACCTGCCCTCCATTGATTTCCTGGAGCAGAAGGCCGCCCCGGTGGCGGAGGCCGCCGGCCTGGACGCCGCCGGCGAACTGACCGGCATGCTGGGCGACCTGCCCTCCAAGCTCGGCGTGGCCCCCGGCGCGCCGCTGTCGGAGGTTTTCAAGGCCGCCGGGCTGGACACCTCGAAGCCGGCCGCCCTCTTCATGAAGAAGCCCGCGGCGGGCGCGGATGAGATCGGCGCCCTGATCCCGGTTGCCAACGCCGAGACCGCCGCCGACAAGATGAAGAGCATCTTCGACAGCGACCCCGCCGAGTACGCCGAGGGCGACGCGAAGGGCTTCTTCAACGACACCCAGAACCTCGGGTTCGCCATTCTGGCCGACAAGGTGCTCCTCGGCTCCACCAAGGACATGATCAAGGGCATGGCCGCGCGCGCCGCGTCGCCCTACCAGTCCCCCTACCAGACGGGGGAAGAAGTCGCGCTGGTCACCTCCATCACCCGGCTCCAGGACGCGGGCGTCTTCCCCGCCACGGCGCCGAACGGCCAGCCGCTGGCCTCGGTCTATGACTACCTCAAGGGCATCATGGGCGAGGTGGTCCTGGCGGCGGGCGAGGCCGAAGGCGAGTCCTACGTCCGCCTGGCGATGGCCGCGCCCTCCGGCGCGGTGACGCCGCCCGCGGACGCCCTTAAGATGCACACCCTCTTCCCGGAGAGTTCGCCGGTGGTCCTCAACCTGCGCAATGACGCCGCCTTCATGCAGGCGATCCGCCCGCTGATCATGGCCAGCCCCCAGGCGGCCCAGGCGGGCATGTACATCACCCTCATCTCCGGCATGATCGGCAAGGAGGTGGGCCTGGCGGTGACGGGCATGAAGGACGGGATGCCGGACGGAATGCTGGCCATGGACGTTGCCAAGCCGGAGAGCATCAAGATGCTCATGGGCATGGCGGGCGCGAAGGACGGCCCCAAGGAGCAGATCAACGGCGCGGACATCTACGCGTTCGAGAACATCCGCGAGGGGCTGAGCGTCTACCTGGCGACGAAGGAGACCTCCGTCATCGCCACGACCAACATGGACGCGCTCAAGGCCTCGCTGGAGAAGCTGGACGCGGGCGCCACGGCGACGCCGGTGGCGCAGAAGACCCTGGACCGGGGCAACAACGGCTTCATCGCCGTCAACGGCGGCAAGATTTCGCCCGAGGCGGCGGCCGCGCTGCCCCTGCCCGCCGGTGTGGACCTGTCCGAGGTCAACGCCGAGGTCACCCTGGGCGGCAAGGGCCCCTGGAACGAGCTGCGCGTGAGCGTGCCCGGCGACATGAAGGGCATCGCCGAGTGGGTGTCCAACGCCCTCTGATGACTGGTTAACGAACCGGGGCACCGGAAGACTCTTCCGGCGCCCCGCGTGTTTTAAGGCTCAGTCCTGCTCCGCCCCGCGCTGTTTAAGCTCGCGCTTGAGTATCTTCCCCGTGGGGCCCTTGGGCAGGTCGTCCAGCACCTCCACCTCCTTCGGCCATTTGTACCGGGCGACGCGCGCCTCCAGGAAGGCGCGGATTTCATCGGGCGTCAGGCGCTCCCCGTCCTTGACGGAAACGTACACCTTCACCTCCTCGCCGCGGATGCGGTCGGGAATGCCCACGACGGAGGCCTCGCGCACCGCCGGGTGCTGGTAGAGGACCTCCTCGATCTCGCGCGGGTAAATGTTCATCCCCCCGCGGATGATCAGGTCCTTCTTGCGGTCGAGGATGTAGAAGAAGCCGTCCGCATCCTGCCGGCCGATGTCCCCCGTGTGGAACCACCCGTCCACAATGGCCGCGGCCGTGGCCTTGGGGTTGTCCAGATACCCCTTCATCACGTTGTGCCCGCGGATGACGATCTCCCCCGTCTCCCCCGCCGTTGCAAGGCCGCCGTCATCCAGCAGGATGCCCATCTCCACCCCCCAGATGGGCCGCCCGATGGACCCCACCCGCACCTCCTCGTCCGCCGAGGTGAAGGACGCCACCGGACTGGTCTCGGAGAGGCCGTAACCCTCCTGGAGCGTGATGCCGTAGCGTTCCCGGAACCGGTGGTGCACCTCCTCCGGCAGCGCCGCGCCGCCGGAAATGGCGATGCGCACGCTGGACAGGTCGAAATCCGCCCAGTTCTGCGCGTTCAGCAGGAAGAAGTACATGGTCGGCACCATCGCCAGCACTGTGACCCGGTCCCGCGCAATCACCTCCAGCGCCTTGCCCGTCTCAAAGCGGGGCAGCATGGTCACCGCCGCCCCGGACAGGATGGCCGCGTTCATGACGCAGGTCTGGCCGAACGAGTGAAACAGGGGCAGCACCGCCAAGAACACATCCTCGGGCGTGCAGCGGACAATCTCGCGCGAGGCGAGGTAGGCGTTGAAAAACATGTTGAAATGGGTCAGCTCCGCCCCCTTGGGCGCGCCGGTCGTCCCGGAGGTGTAGAGGATCACCGCCGTGTCGTCGGGCATGGTCTGCTCCACGGGGCAGCGGCCGTCCGCGGCGCCCAGCAGGGCCATGAAGTTCTCGCCGACCTCCGGCTTGGCCGTGTCGTCGGGCGTGGACACAATCACCAGCCGCTCGCAGCCCGGCGCCCGCTCAAAGGCCTTTCGCGCGGACTCCTCGAACATCTTGAACGCAAACAGCACCTTTGCGCCGGAATCGTTGAGATAGTGGAGAATCTCCTCCTCCTGGAAAAGAACATTGACCGGAACCACCACCGCCCCCCGGCGCAGGATGCCGTAGTAGATGACCGGAAAGTGCGGGGTGTTGGGGATCATCATCGCCACCCGGTCGCCCCGGCCCACGCCGAAATCACGCAGGATGCAGGCGGTCCTCCGGGCGAAGGCCCCCAGCTCCGCATAGGAAAGGCGTATCTGGTCCAGCAGGACCGCCGTCCTGTCCCCGTGGCGCTTCGCGGTGGCATCGAGGAAATACGCGAGGTTCAGCATGGGCGGCCTTTCCTTCTGTCGGGCCGCTGCGGGTGCGCCGCGGCCGTTGGGGTGCTGGCGTGCTGCATGTCGGTTGCGCCGGACGCGGACCCGGTGGCGCCGCGCCGGAAGGGGGCTTTCAGTTCTTCGGGGAGGCTTCTCCCCTGCGCCCGAAATTCTTCTGCACAGGCGGCGCGGCGGAGGCGGGCGGGGAGGATTCCTCCCGCCCCCTCACCTGCACCTGCACCTTGGTGTCGTCGCTTCCGGGGGGCGCGGGATAGGCGCGGTCCAGCGCGCTCTCCGCGTCAGCCCCCCCCTTTCCCGTCGTGCGGAGCATCAGCTCGCCGTCCTTGGAGACCAGGCGCACAATGCCCATGGGCCGCGCCTGGTCGCTGGTCCACACCTCCGTGCGGTCGCCCTCCCGCTCAAACACCACATGCTCCGTCTTCACCGGGCCCTGCGCCGTGGTGAGCTCCTCCTCCCCCGCCACGGTGCGGGTGCCGGCGGCCATTGCGCCGGTCCCTCCCCACCGGGCGTCCTCCGGCTTCACCTCCTCGGCGGGCTCCGCGCCGTCGCGCAGAAAAACCCGGTGGATGTTGGCCGGGTCGGACGCCGGCCCCGTGAGGAGCATCTTGCAGATCATGGGATAGCCCACCTGCGGGATGATTTCCGTCTCCAGCCAGTAGCCCGTCTTCCCCTTGACCTTCTCCTCCCCCACCACGGCCTGCCGCAGGAAAAACTGGCGCCCCGTCGCCTTGTCCGTCACGTCATACCACGCGAACACCCCGGGCTCCGGGTTGACCAGCGCCCCCGACATGATGTCGCCAAGCACGCCCTGCCCGGCCGCGGGAAGGCAGACCCCCGCCGCGACCGCCAGCACAAACGCCCGCACCGTCCAATTCTTCATTGCCTGCGCGTCTCCGGGGCCGGACCCTTTTCCAGCCGCCATACTCTAGCACAGGGCATGCCCCAATGCCACCCGCAAACCGCGGACGGACGAACAGTCGCCCGCCGCCGGCTCTGGTTCCGGCCTATTCGCTGTCCAGCCGGATGTAGTCGCTGAAACGGTCGGACACGTTTGCCGCGCCGTCGCGGTACTGAACGCGCACGGTGTGGTGTCCGGGCACCGGAGCGGAAAGCGCCCACGTCCTGGTGGCGGCAAGCGGCTCCCAGGGACTCCAGGAAGCCCCGTCGTTGCTGAAACGCATGCGCCTGACCCCCGTGCCCGGGCCTGCGCCGTCCGACCAGGTCAGCGACAGGGTGACCATCGTGCTGTCGGTGACGACCGCGCCGCCGTTAAGAATGATTGTGCCCGTCGGCTTGGTCGTGTCAAGCAGGATGTAGTCATTAAGCCGCCCGGAGACCAGCCCAGCCCGGTCCCGATACTGGACGCGCACGGTCCTGTACCCGTCCGTGCCGGACGGAAGCGTGTGGGTCCTTGTGGCGGCCAGGGGTTCCCAGGCGGTCCAGACCGCGCCGTCGTCGCTGAAACGCATGCGTGTCGCGCCCGAGCCGGCGGCCCCGTCGTCCCACTCCAGCGAAAGGGTGACGGCGGGGTCGTTGGTGGCGGAAAGGCCGCCGTTGATCAGCACCGTCCCTGTGGGCGGGGCCGTGTCGAGCGCAATGTCGTCCGAAAAGGCCGGGGAAATGTTGCCCGCCCCGTCCCTGAGCTGGACGCACACGGTCTTCACACCCTCTCCGTCGGGCAGCGCCCAGGGCTTGGCGCCTGCGGCGGGCTCCCAAACGCCCCAGGCGGCGCAGTCGTTGGCGAGGCGCATGGACACGACGCCGGAACCTCCGTGGTCGTCAAAGGTGATTGAAACCGCCACGTCCCGGACGGTTGCGTACGCCGCGCCGCTGTTGAGGAGAACCGCCCCTTCCGGCGGGGTGGTGTCGAGCAGGATGTCAGCGCGGACGTCCCCCGCGGACACGTTGCCCAGCGCGTCGCGGAACTGCGCATGGACCGTTTTGGGGCCGTCCCCGGCGGAGAGGATCCACGAAGCCGCGCCCGCCGCGGGTTCCCATGCGCTCCAGTCGCCGCCGTCATTGCTGAACCGCATGTCCGTGACACCCGATCCGCCGAAGTCGTCATAGGTCACCAGCAGCACCACCTCGGCGGCCGCGGTGACGGCCGCCCCGCCGTTTATCTCCAGGGTGCCCACCGGCAATGTCACATCCGGCAGCGTGGCGCCCAGGCGGACCGGCCCTGAGGCGGTTTCGGCGCCCGCACCGTTGCGCGCCCGGACGGCAAACGCGTACACCGTGGATTCAGACAGTCCCGTCACGGTGGTCGTCCCCCAGGCCGCTGCCGTCTGCCAGGCCTTCATTGGAGCCAGTGCGCCGTCCGGCTGCACCCAGTTGCCTAGTGTCACGCAGCGGATGGCGTAGGTCGTGTGCGCCGGGTTGCCGTCGCCCCCGCCGACGGCCACATTCAGCGTGTCCGCCGTGGCCGCGCCCACGGCGGGAGCCGCGGGAGCCGCGGCGAGCGTCCACGCGGAAAGGGGCGCGGTCTTCCCGCTGTCCCCGATGACGTTGGTCGCCGCCACCTGAAAGGTGTGCTGTGAATTCGGGGGCAGGCCGGTGTGTGCCCACATGGTGGCGTTGGCCGCCGTGACCGTGCGCAGCGTGGCCGGCGCGCCCGCGCCGGGTCCGTCCCACACCTTGAATCCGCTCTCGTTGTCGGAGTTGTCCGCCCACATCCACAAGACGGCGCCGCTCGTGGCGAAAACGTCCGTGTCGGCCGGGGCCGCGGGCGGCACCGGCACGGCGCCGTAGGCGCCCCCCGCCTCGCGGATGGGCACGGAAACCGCGTATATCTGCCTGCCGTTTTCGACCCGGACAGGCACGGGACGTTCCGA
Source organism: Candidatus Hydrogenedentota bacterium (assembly GCA_033813475.1). Classification (GTDB taxonomy): domain Bacteria; phylum Hydrogenedentota; class Hydrogenedentia; order Hydrogenedentales; family CAITNO01; genus JAAYBR01. The sequence continues at coordinate 9,842 of JAPXRP010000012.1, read as the reverse complement.
ACCGAGAAGCGTGCAGGCGGCTGCCTCCCTGTTGGCCGGATAGTCGGGGGGGTAGGACAGTTTGCAGGCCCGGAAATCGGTGTACGCCACGCCGTAGGCCGCCACATCATCCTGACTAAACTCAATGCGCAGGGTCGCGCCCGATCCGCCGAACTCGACCCCCACGGGACCAAGGGTAAACGCCCCGTTCACGCGGGCACCGCGCACCCAAATCTCTTCCGCGCGGTCCAGTTCCATGGCGACCGGCAACCCCGCCGCATGAAACACGGTGGTGTCCGCGCCGGTGGTCAGCGCGGGTTTGTGGAAGCCAAAGGCGTCGTCCCCCAGGACCACGGCGCCGGGGTTTCCCGAGAACGGCGTCTGGCTCCGGTTCACCCGGGGCTGCCACATGGCGAAATAATTGGAAACCTTTCCCCCGGCCCCGGTGAAATGTCCGCCGACCAGCAGTGTGTTTCGGTCCACTTCAAGCGCGTACACATGGTTGTTCAGACCGGCGCCAAAGGCGGACCACGCGGCGCCGTCCCATTTGGCGATGCGGTTGACCGCGACGCCCCCCGCCGTGGTGAAGGTTCCCCCGGCATAGAGCGCGCCCGCGCCGTCAAAGGCGAGCGCGAGCACCTGGCCGTTTAACCCGGGACCGAGGGGGGACCAGGAAGACCCGTCCCATTTGGCCACATGGTTTGCCGCCCGCCCGCCCGCGGTGGTGAAATCCCCCCCCGCGTAGAGATTTCCCTCTTTGTCCACGGCCAGTGCCCGGGCGACCGCCCCCACCCCGTCCCCGAGGCCGGACCAGGCGGCGCCGTCCCACTTGGCCACGAAGGCCGCCGGCACGCCGCCCGCCGCCGTGAATCCGCCCCCGGCATACAAAGTGCCCCCATCGTCCGCCGCGAGTGCCACAACCGTCTGCTCCATTCCCGATCCGAGAGCGGACCACGCCGCGCCGTCCCACCTGGCAATCCGGTTGACGGGGACTTCGCCCGCCAGGGTAAAAGCCCCCCCGGCATAGAGATTGCCCGCGATGTCAACCGCAAGCGCCCTGACTCCATAAACACCCGGCGCAAACATCGTCCGGGAAACGCCGTCCCATTTGACCACGCCATACGGCGGGAGTCCCTCCCCGTCGAACTCTCCCGCGAAATACACATTTCCCAGGGTATCCGTTGCCATGGAGTACACGGCGGACGACGATCCTGACCCGAGGGCCGACCAGGAGAAACCGTCCCAGCGGGCCGCACGGTTCACCGTGACGCCATTCGCAACGGTAAAAGACCCGCCGAGGAGCACACTTCCCGCGCCGTCGGCGGCCAGGGATTCCGTTCGCTCGTTCAGCCCCGGGTTGGCGGCTTGATCGTCCCAGAAGACATTGTCAAACCCGCTTTCCGGCCCGGGTGCGGCCGCCGCCGCAAGCGCCGCAGAAAACAAGACTGCCGGAAGCAGTGTCCGAAACACCCGAAAAGAAAGGGGACGTGAAGTGTTCATGGGGACCATTCCTCCGCAAGTGGGCACCAACTCCAAGAGCGAGAAGCGCGGGGACACCCCCCCGGCGCTCGTGGAAACAGCACAAACCCCTCCCCCCTTTTCCGTCCGCAACGCTGAAAAACCGTCTCCATGCACCCCACCCTCCGGATGGCACTGCGGGGTTTCGCGGGTGTCCGGCCGACCGCACCCCGCCGAAAACCACCGCAGAACAGAATACAGATAGGCGTAAAAAATGTCAAATCACCAAGAATAGAATGCCCGCTTGTCCTGCCCCGGAGTGCTGCAGCGTTGAGCGCAAGATTCAACCTTCCGGCGTTTCGTGTAGTATGATTGGCGCCGTGGGAAAGCGCGCAGGAGTGCCGGATTTGGAAAGACTTTGGACCGCAGCGCACAGAGCGGCGCGCCTTGCCGGCGCGCTGTGTGTCCTGCTTGCCGCCGTTTCGCCGCCCGCGGCGGCGGAGCCGGGCGGCCCGGCCGAGCGGATCGCCGCGGCGAACCTTCCGCTTGCGGTTGTGATTTTCGGCACGCGCCGGGACTCGGGCGCGCCGGTGCAGAGCAGCGGCTGCGTGGTGGACGCGCGCGGAATTGTGCTGACCACGGCGCACCAGATCGGCGGCATGGACGACCTCCGGGGAAAGACGGCGGACGGCCGCGCCTTTGCCCTCACCCCGGAGGTGGTGGACGAGGCGCTGGACTTCTCCCTCCTGCGGGCCGATGCCCGCTTTGACGGCGCCGTATCCGTCGGGAGCAGCGCGTCGCTCCGGGTCGGCGCCCCCCTGGTCTCCCTCTCCACGCCCCTGAATCTGGAGTTCTCCCTGGTCTCGGGACTGGTGTCCAGCCTGAACCGCACCTACCGCTCCGTGCCCGTCTTTCAGGCGGAGATGAACACCAGCCCGGGCTCCAGCGGGGCGCCGGTCTTTGACGCGCGCGGCGACCTTGTCGGCATCGTCCTCGGACGGCTGAATGACCAGCCCTGGATGACCGTGGTGCTTCCCGTGGACCGCATGCACGCGGGGCTGGACCGTCTGGGCGTGGCGCGGCCCCGGCCCCCGGCGGAGGCTCAGGAGGACGCGGAGCTGGTGCCGGAGCCCGGCATCACGGAGAGGGAGCTGTGGGCGCTGGAGGCCTACAACGCGGGCGTGCGCGCCGGCGCCTGCGCCGACAAGGCTCGGATGTATGAGAGGGCCGTGCAACTGCTGCCGGCCTTTTTTGAGGCGTGGTTCAACCTTGGCCTGGCGCGGGCGGGCTGCGGGGACGGGCAGGGGGCCGCGGCGGCCTACGAAAGCGCGCGAAAGCTGCGGCCGGAGGCCCTCGCCCCGCTGCGCAACCTGGGACTGCTCCGTCTGGAGGCCGGCGATCCCGGCGGCGCGCTGGAGTGCTTCCGTGAAGCCGCGCGCCTGGCACCGGAGGATGCCCGCGTGCAGAACGACCTCGGGGTGGCCCTCCAGCGGGCGGAACGCCACGCGGAGGCCGCCGATGCCTTCCGGGAGTCCCTGCGGATCGCCCCCGGACACCCCCCGGCGATGTATAATCTCGCCGTGTCGCTGCTCGCCGACGGGCAGGAGGAGGCGGCGCGCCGCGCCTTTGCGGAGTATCTGGAACGGTTTCCGGACGCGCCGGAGGCGGACAGCATCAGGGCGCTGGCCGGGACAGTCCCCGGAAACCAGGAACAGAAACGTTGACCGACGACAGCAGGGAAATTCCGGAAAAGCTGGGCCGCTACCCCATTGTCCGCGTGCTGGGCAGGGGTGCGATGGGTGTTGTCTACGAGGGGCGCGACCCGAACATCGGGCGGCGTGTCGCCATCAAGACGGCCCGAGCGGAGCTCCTCGGCAGCCGGGAGGACCAGGCCGAGCTGCTGGAGCGCTTCCTCCGCGAGGCCCGCGCCGCCGGCATCCTGAACCACCCAAACATCATCACGATCTACGACGTCGGCGAGGAGGACGGCACGGCCTTCATCGCCATGGAATTCGTCGAGGGCCAGAGCCTGGAGGAGCACATCGCCTCCCGCCGCCGTTTTCCTTTGGCGGAGTCCGTGGAGCTGATCGCGCAGATCGCCGAGGGCCTCGCCTGCGCGCATGAGCAGGGCATTGTCCACCGGGACATCAAGCCCGCGAACATCATGCTGCCCCGGAACGGCCCGCCCAAGGTGGCGGACTTCGGCATCGCCCGCACCAAGGACTCCTCCCTCACCCAGGAGGGGGTGCTGATTGGGACCCCGTCCTATATGTCGCCCGAACAGTTCATGGGCCACGGGGTGGACGGCCGGTCGGACCTCTTTTCGCTGGGCATCATCCTCTACGAGCTGCTCACGGGGGAACGCCCCTTCCCGGGGGAGGCCTTCGGCACCATCATGCACCATGTGCTGAAGAGCGCCCCCGTCGCCCCAAACGAATTGAACTTCTCCGTGGGCGCGCCCCTGGGGAAAGTGGCGCTCAAGGCCCTCGCCAAGGCCCCCCAGGACCGGTATTCATCCGGAAGGGCCCTGGCCGCCGCCCTGCGCGAGTCCCTGAAGCCCGCGCCGGACCCAACGGTGCTCCTGGAATCGGGCCGCGCGCTGGAAAGCACCCTTATCGGACAGCCGCCCGGCGGCGCGCCGGACACCGGCACCACGGTGGCGGCGGCGCCCCCGCCCGCCGCAGGCGGCGGCATGGAGGCCACAGTGGCGGGACCGCCGCCGCCGGGGCAGGCGGCCACGGTGCAAACCCTCGCCGGTCCGCCGCCCGAGGGGGCGTCGGACCCCGGCGTTCGCCCCTCCCCCGCCGCGGGCAAGAACAAGCTCCTCCTGTTTGCGGGAATCGTGGCGGTCCTTCTGCTGGCGGCAGGGGGGACGCTGCTGTTCTCCGACCAGTCCGCTCCATCAGCCCCCCCCTTCGCCACCGACGGCGCGTCCGCCTCCCCCGCCCCGGCACGGGAGGTCAAGGTGACGGTCTATGTGTACACCACGCAGGACCGCGAGCTGGCAATTGAATTTGAGAATCTGGCAACAGACCTGACCCGCCAGGCCTTCGTCCAGGCGGGGATGGCGGAGGGAAAGATCGAGTTTCTGCAAGGCCGCGAGGTCGTGGTAAGCGCTTCTGGCGGGGACGACGAAACCATCCAGTACGCCACGGAGCCGCTCGCGGACAACGGCTATGTCCAGCTTCGCATCCCCGAATCCGCCGGGAAGGTCCGGTTCCAGATCAGGGAGGCCAGTGAGAGCGAGCCCTTGGCGGACAAAACCCAGTCCTTCCCGGAATGGAAGAACGCGCAGCATTTTCTCCTCTTCGAGGAATGACGGGCCGCGCGCCCCTTCGCGCCGCCGCGCCAGATGCTATAATTGAGAAAACGGGGCGCGGCGCGCCCCTGGAAGCAGCGAGGAGGTTCCAAGTGAAAACAGGTTTGTCCTTCCGCGCACTCGCGACGGCCCTGGCCGTCCTGACCGTGGCGGGCGGCGTGTCCGCCGGTGCGGCCGAGTTTGTCAAGGGAAGCCCGGCGCCTGAAATCGCCGGGCTGGACCTTTCCGGCCAGGCGGTGCGGCTCTCCTCGGTGGTGAAGGAGAACCCCTACCTCGTCATTCTCTATTTCTTCTCCAAGAACACCGGAGAAGACATCGCCGCGAAGCTCCAGTACCTCCAGGCCACGCACGGGGCGGACAAGTTCCGCATCATCGCCCTAGGTCTGGCGGAGGAGAAGCAGGAACTGGCGGATTTCGCGGCCCGCATGGGGATCACCTACCATGTGATGGACCCCGCCTCGCTGGAGGACCGCACCATCCTGGAGTCCGCCAAAACCCTGCCCATGACCGTCTTCGTGCGGGCGGGAGAGGACCGGATTGTGGAGCAGGTGCTCTCGGGGGGCGGCAGCTCGACCGCGAAACTGATGGCCTCCCTCGCGGAGAACCTGTTCCGAAAGCGCAAGGCGGAGGCCCTCCCGATTGTGGAGGAGGCCGTCGCGGCGTCCGGCGACAGGGAAACCCGCGAGCTGAAGGGCTATGTCCTGCTGTCGCAGGGAAAACTCGACGCCGCCGAGAGTGAGTTCGGGGAAATCGCCAGCGCCACGGGCCTGGCCCGGGTCTCCCTGGAGCGCGGCGACACGAAGGCCGTTGTCGAGAACGCCGACAAGGCGGCGGGAGACCCCTATGCGGCCGCCCTGAAGTCCGCCGCCCTGGCCCGAGAGGGCAAGGTGGACGAGGCGGTGTCGGCCCTTCCCGCCGACGCGGGCACGGTGCCGGAGTGGCAGCAGTCCGAGGTGGCCAACCTCAAGGGACGGGTGGCTGAGACGGCCGGCAAGCCGGAGGAGGCCGCAGGGCAGTACCGGGAGGCGGTCGCCCTGGATCCCTACAACGTGGTCGCCCTAAGCAACGAGGGCGCCGCCCTGCGCGCCAGTGGGAATCTGGAAGGGGCGAAGCAGGCCCTCGAGAAGGCGGTCGAGACGTCAGGAGGCGACCCGACGACGGCCCTCCTGCTCAAGCAGGTCGCCGCGGAACTGGCCGCCGCCAACGACACCCAGCGCGGGGAACTGATCCGGTCGCAAATCGCGGACCTGGGCGCGCGCTACAAGGAAATGAAGGAGAGCGGTGCCCTGGACGCGCGGGACACCTGGTCCACGGCCCCGCTCGTGCTGGCCTTCCTCCCCTCCGGCGAGGGCGGCGCGATGGTCTTCGACCGTTCCGGCATGGACCAGCTCGTGCTCCACGAGCTGGAGGCCGGGGTGCAGGCGTCCGGCAAGGCCATGGTGGTGGAACGCGCCATGCTTGACCAGTTGCTTCAGGAATTGGACCTCGGCAGCTCCGACCTGGCCTCGGGTGATGTCCAGCGGCGGCTGGGGCGCGTGCTGTCCGCCGGGGCGCTGGGGTTTGTCAGCTTCGTCCGCACGGGCCCCCAGGTGACCGCCTACCTCCGGGTGGTGGACACGGAAACCACCGAGATCGCCCTCCAGGCCTCGGAAATCCTCCAGGAAAACGACCCCGCCCCCGGCGTTTCCGCGCTCACGGCAAAAATTGTCCGCGATTTTGCCGAAAAACGGGAACTGAAAGGGCTGATTGCGGATGCATCTAGTGATGACGCCGTCATTGTCAACCTAGGCGCCCGCCACGGCGTGGCCGTTGGGGACGGGTTCACCGTGCTCAAGGAGGGCGCGCCTGTGGAGGTGGGCGGCCGCGTGATCGCGCGGCGGCAGGTGCCGGTGGGAAAACTGACGGTGACGGAAGTGAATGACGAGTACGCGGTGTGCAAGGTCACGGCGCGGCAGGAAGGTGCCGTGTTTGAGAAGGAAATGAAGATCAAGGGACTTCCCCCCGAAGCGGGCACCTGATTCGGGCGGATTTCCATTGTTTTGCGCTGATCCCGGCGTGAGAGCCGACGGAAGGAGTGATGGATGAAGGGGTTTTTGTTTTTTTGCGCCCTGTTTCTCTCTGTTTTTGCCTGCGCCGGCGCCGGGGCGATGGAGGAGGAGAAAGCGCCCTCCCCGTGGACCCACCATGTGGTCGTGGTGGACGGTGGGGAGACTTCCCTTACCGCGCCCCACGAGATTGCCGACACGGACCGCGCCCAGATCGCCTACCACAACGCGACGGCGGCGGCCCCCTTCCTGTGGTTCGCCTTTGAGGGGAGCTACCAGAAACCCCTGACGGTCCGCATGGGAGTGCCCAAACTGGAGGCCTACCGCCTGTTGCGCCCCTGCGCCGCCCTCGTGGCGCCGGGACTGCCCCAGCCGGAGCCCCCCCTCCCCTTCCCCATTCCCCCGGGCTATGGGGCCATTGTCTACAACACGGCGGATCAGGCCGTGACCGACGGCCGGGACGGGTTTTCCGGCACGCGGAGCTGGATGTTCGAGGCGGACACGCCCGCCCCGGTCTCCGGCGGAAGGGCGTTCCTGGTGGGTTTCCTGCCGGACGGCGCCTCCGGGAAATTCTGGATGACCCTGGGGGACGAGACCCGCTTCCGCTTCGCCGACCTGTTCACCGTGGTGCCCCAGACGGTGGAAATCCGGCGGTTCCACGAGATGTCGGACGGGTTTGGGGCAACCGTCTGGCAGGTGCTTCTGGCCCTGGGCTTTGCCGTCCTGGTCACCGTGGTGGCCGTGTCGCCCAAGTAAGGCTCAGGAGGCGCTGTCCTCCAGCGTTTCCAGGGTCTCCCCGGTGGCGGTGCGCAGACTGTGCCACGCCGCCGCCACGCCCACCCGGGCGCGGACGAGGTTGCCTTCGGCCTCCACAAGATCCCGCTGTGCCTGGTTCAGCAGGGCCAGGGAGGTCTGCCCCGCCGCGTATTCCGCCACCACGAGGTCGCGGTTGCGCAGGACAAACGCGGCGTTTTCCTCCTGGAGGGCAAGCTGCTTGCGGGCCGTCTGGAGGTCTTCCAGGGCCTGGCGGATGTCCGCCAGAATCTGAAGGCGCGTTTTCTCGGCGGTATGGCGGGCCTCCGTCCGCGCATGGCGGGCCTCGGCCACCTGGGCGCGGTTGCGCCCGCCGGTGAAGATGTCGTACCCCACGTTCACGCCCAGGGTCGTCGAGAACTCCTCATCGCGGAAGCCCCCCGTGCCGGTGCGCGAGGCGTTGCGGGAGGCGAAGGTGGACACGACGGGATAATAGGCGGCGCGCCGCTGGCCCACGAGACTCTCGGCCTGCCGGACGGCGAGCTCGGCGCCGCGCAGGTCCGGCCGGAGGGCGGTGGCCCTTTGTATGGCCTCCGTGTCGGCGGGCGGTTCCTCGCGGGGAACGTCCGCCGGGTCGAGGGCGGCCACCTCCCGCGTTTCCGGAAGCTGCGCGTCCCCCAGGCCCAGCAGCACGGCCAGCCCGATCCGGGCCTGGCTCCGCGCGTTCTCCGCGCTGTTCAGCGCGGCCTGGGCGGCCCGCATCCGCACCTCGAAGTTCAGCACCTCGCTGAGGGAACCGGCGCCCGCCTCGTGTTTCGCGCGGGCGTCCTTCAGCAGCTTCTCGTTGAAGGTGATGTCCGCCCGGGCGATCCGGATGTTCTCACCGGCCAGCTGGACGCCGTAGTAGGTCTGCGCCACGGATTCCAGCAGCAGGCGGGAGGCCTCCTCCAGGGCGGCGGCGCTCTGCTCCTGTCCGAAACGCGCCGCAGCCAGGGTGTATTTGCGGCCGAATCCGTTGAACAGCAGATAACTCGCGGTCAACTGGACGGTGTAGGTGTCCACCGACTCCGGCACGCTCAGGTAGGCGTCCACCGCGCCCAGGGTGCCGCGCAGCTGGCTGATGGCCGCCGACACACCGCCGGTGGACGCACCGGACCGGGAGGCGCTGTAGAGGGCGGTGGTGCGCGCGGTTTCCACGCTCAGGTCGGACAGGTCGGTGTGGGTGGCCGACCAGGACGCGTCCACCTGGGGAAAATACGCCGAGCGCGCCTGACGAACCCGTTCCGCCGCCTGGCGGACCCGCGCCTCCACGGCTTTCAGGGAGGGATTCCCCTCCAGCGCCATGCGCTGGGCCTGTTCCAACGTGAGAACCTCGGCCGCATTTTCCGGGGGCTGCGCCTCCTGCACGGCAACGGGGCATGCGGGTGCCGGGGGCGCGGCGGGCTCCTCCGCACGGCACGGCGCGGTGCAAACCAGCAGCAGGCACACCGCCCACCCGGCAAGCCGGCCAAGGCGTTGTGGACGGATCATCCTCATGTTCCAGCCTCCTCGGCCGCGCGGACGGGCGCCGCGCCGGCGGCCAGTTGGTTCTCGATGTCGCGCAACGCCGCCATCCGCGCGGGCTCCACCTCGCTTGGGTCGGGCATGCGGCCCGTCCTGAGCCAGACCAGTCCCCGCCGAAGATCGTTCACCACCCCCATGAGACAGGGGATGAACACGAGGGTCAGCACAGTGGCGAAAATGATGCCGACGGCCAGGGAAATGGCCATGGGAATGAGGAAGCGGGCCTGCAGGTCCTTCTCGAACAGCAGGGAGGAGAGGCCGCCGGCCGTGGTGGCCGTGGTGAGGAACACGGCGCGGAAGCGGCGGACGCCGGCCTGGCGGAAGGCGTCAAAGGCGGGCATCCCCCCGGCGATGAAGGTGTTCATGCAGTCAATGAGGACGATCGCGTCGTTCACCACGACGCCGGAAAGGGCCACGATGCCGAAAATGGACATCATGGTGACGTCGTACCCCAGCATGAGGTGCCCCAGCACGGCCCCGACCATGCCGAAGGGCACGGTGGCCATGATCACCAGCGGCTGGACGTAGGACCGGAAGATGGCGGCGATGATGATGTAGATGCCCATGAGGGCCAGGGGGTATCCGAGAAACAGGCTTCCGAGAGACTCGTTTCGGCAGGACTTCCCCCAAGATTTTCGGGTAAAGGCTTCGCCTATGACGAGTCGTAGGCGAAGAGGTCCATCTGTCTGGGGGCGTTTCTCGGGCCCGGGGCCACAGGTTTTCCC
>JAPXRP010000011.1:0-42864 GCA_033813475.1 Candidatus Hydrogenedentota bacterium | reverse complement strand
CGCTACGCGGCGCAGTTCGACCTGATCCGCCGGGCGGGCAAGAAGGTGTGGTTCCATTCCTGCGGCAATGTCCACGCGATGCTGGGCGACCTGATAGACATTGGCGCGGACGTGGTGGAACTGCTCCAGCCGGATGTGATGGGGGTGGACCGGCTGGCGCGGGACTTCGGCGGGAAGGTCTGCTTCTGCTGCTCCGTGGACCACCAGCGCCGGGCGATCCACGACGGCCGGGAGGCCATTCTGGCCTACGCCCGGAGGCTGCGCGACACCCTGGGCGGCGCGGGCGGCGGGTTTATCGGCTATGTGGAGGACTACGCCTGCCTCGGCATGAGCGAGGAGAACTACCAGTACGTGCGGGAGGCCTTCCAGGCGCTGAACCGGTAGGGCGGCTGACTGTCGGCGCGTGAGACGGTTACGCCGCGAAGGAAGAGGGCGCAGCAAGCGGCGCCCCTACGGCCTCGCGCCCCGGGCACTCACGAATGCGGCGGCCATTCCCCTGTAGGGGCGCCGCTTGCCGCGCCCCGGAGCGGACAGGAAGGCTTCGGTGTGTCCGGCCGCCCTTCTTGGTGCGGGGGGCCGGGTTTGGGCTATGATGCCCGAAGCGCCCGGGCGGGCGCGGGAGGCATGTGTGTGAGTCAGCCGGCGGAGAAGAATAATCTCGGCGTGTTCGGGGGCGTGTTCACGCCCTGCGTGCTGACCATCCTCGGCGTGATCCTCTTCATGCGCGCCAATTATGTGGTGGGGGCCGTGGGGGCCTACCGCGCGCTGCTGATCCTCGTTTTCGCCGAGGGGATCGTCCTCGCCACCTCCTTCTCCACCAGCGCGGTGTGCACCAACACGCGCATGCGCGGCGGCGGCGCCTACTTTCTCATCTCGCGCGTCCTGGGCCCGGAGTACGGGGGGGTGATGGGCATCGCGCTGTTCGCCGCCCAGGCCGTGTCGGTCCCCTTCTACCTTCTCGGCTTTGCCGAAGCCTTCTGCGACACTTTGCCCGGCCTCGGGCTGGTTCCCTGGCGCGTGGCCGCCGTTGCGGCTGTGGTGCTGTTGGCCATCGCGTGGACCGGGGCAAAATGGGCGATAAAGGTCCAGTATGGCATTTTGGCTGTGCTGGGTCTTTCCCTGTTCGTCGCGTTCGCCGGGATTGCCCTCGTTTTTTCTCCGGAAACCCTGGCGCAAAACTGGGCCGGCCCCGTCCCGGGCGCTGCAACGGTTCCTGGCGGGGTGTTTTCTCCCCCCTTCTGGGCCATGTTCGCCCTCTATTTCCCGGCGGTGACGGGCATCATGGCGGGCATCAACATGTCCGGCGACCTGCGCGATCCCGCGCGGAGCATTCCCCTCGGGGTCTTTCTGGCAGTCGGCGCAGGATTTCTGGTCTACGCGGGGCAGATCGTCCTTTACGCCGGGGCCATGCCCCGCGAGGAACTGCTGCTGCGCCCCTATCTGGTCATGACTGAAAACGCCCTGCTGGGCGCGGGGTTTCTGGTGACGGCGGGCGTGTTCGCCGCCACCCTGTCCAGCGCGCTGGGGAGCCTGCTGGCCGCGCCGCGGGTCCTGCAGGCCATGGCCCGCGACGAGGTTGTTCCCCTGATCCGTGTGTTTGCCCAGGGCACCGCCATCGGGGATGAGCCCCGGCGGGGGGTGCTCCTGACCGGTGGCATCACCTTTGCCGTGCTGGCCTGGGCCGGACACACCCCCGGCGGCGCGGGGCTGAACATGGTCGCCTCGGCCATCACCATCCTGTTTCTCGCCGTCTACAGCACCATCAACGCGGCGGCGTTTATTGAGGGCATCACGGGGAACCCCTCCTTCCGGCCCCAGTTCAGGTTTTTTCACTGGGGCATCGCCCTGGCGGGGCTGGTGGCGAGCGCCGCAGTCGCCTTCATCATCTCGCCGATGGTGTCGCTGGGCGTGCTGCTGGTCCTGCTGGCCATGTACCAGCACGCCCGCCGCGTGGAGACCAGGGCCTCCTTCGGCGACGTGCGGCGCGGCCTCTCCTACGCCCGCGTGCGGCGTGGGCTGCTCCAGCTCACCCGCATGGAGGAGTCCCCCAAGAACTGGCGGCCCACCTGCCTCGTCTTCTCCGGACGGCCCGAGTCGCGGGAGACGCTGGTGGATTACGCCGCGTGGTTTGAGGCCGACAAGGGCATCGTTCTGCTCGCCGAGGTGCTTGTGGGGGACATGGACACGAAAGCGCCGGAGCGCCTGCTGGAGCTGAACCGGCTGAACCAGGGCCTCGCCGGGCGGAGCCGGGCCGTGTTCCCCCTGGTGCTGGTGGCCGAACAGCTCGACCAGGGCATCCGGAGCATCCTCCAGACCGCCGGCATGGGCCCCATCCGGCCCAACCTCGCCATGTTTGCCTGGACCTCCACAGAACTGCGCGCCCCGGCCCTGGCCGGACACATCCGCCGCGCCTTCAGCTTTGGCATGAGCGTGCTGGTGCTCCACGAGGGCGCCCGCCCCCCCCGGGACGGTGCGCGCCGGATTGACGTCTGGTGGCGCGGCCAGGCCAACGGGAACCTCATGGCGCTGCTCGGCCACCTCCTCACGCAGAACTGGGAGTGGCGCGGGGCGCGCCTGCGGCTTCTGCGCCAGGTCCGCGGCGAAAGCGACCGCGCGCGGGCCCTCGCCGGACTCGCCGACCTCCTCGTCGCGGCCCGGGTCGCCGCCGAACCCGTCGTGGTCGCCAGCGAAAAGCCCTTCGGCGAAATCCTCCGCGACCTCTCCGGCGACGCCGACTGCGTCTTCCTCGGCCTCAACCTCCCGAACCCCGGCGCCGAGACCGACTGGTACCGCGCCTGCTCCTCCCTCTTCCCGGCCGACCCCACCATTGTTCTCGCCCTCTCGAAAGGCGACGCCGACATCACCGCCTGACGGGCCTTGTCCCGCAGGGGGCGGTTGGGCTATCCTGCGGGTGTGTTTTGCGGCGGTTGCCCCTCTTCGGACGGGGAGGGCGCCATGCAGGAGGTATTTTTCATGCTGAAAAAACTTGTCTTTCTGGGTTTGTTTGCGGCGCTGGCGGTTCCCGCGTTCGCGCTGGACGTGAACAACACCCCCGTCACTGAGCTGACGTCGGCGCGGGTGCGGCGGGTGCTGGCGGTGCCGGACATTATGGGGATGAAGACGCTCAAGGGCGACTTCCACATACACACGATGTTCTCGGACGGCGTGGTGTGGCCGGAGGTGCGGGTGATGGAGGCGTGGATGGACGGGCTGGACGCCATCTCCATCACGGACCATCTGGAGAAGCACCCGAGCAAGGAGGGCGTGAAGGACGACGACAACTTGTCGAACCGGATCGCCTTTCCCGCCGCCGTCCAGCATGACATCCTGCTGGTGAGGGGCGCCGAGATTTCGAAGGACATGCCCCCGGGACACTACAACGCCCTGTTTGTCAAGGACCAGGCGGCCATTGAGAACGAGGACTTCATGAAGTCCGTCGAGGAGGCCATCAACCAGGGCGCGTTCCTCCAGTGGAACCACCCCGGCTGGAAGCGGCAGCAGCCCGAGGTGACCAACTGGAACGACGCGGCGGAGACACTCGTGAAGAAGGGCTGGGTCCACGGCATCGAGGTGTTTAACAGCGACGAGTGGTATCCCGTGGCCTTGGGCTGGTGCATGGACCGCAATCTCGCCGTAACGGCCAACAGCGACATGCACGGCATCATCCGCCAGCAGTACGACCTGACCAAGGTGCAGCGGCCGATGACCCTGATTTTCGCCAAGGAACGCTCCCTGGACGCCCTGAAGGAGGCGATGTTTGCCGGGCGCACGGCGGCCTGGTTCGGCAACAGCCTAGCCGGGAAGAAGGAGTATCTGGAGGCCCTGTTCCGCGCGTCCGTGACGGTCATGCCCCCCCACACGGTGGACCGCGACGGCAACCTGGTCTTTCACGTGAGCAACGCCACCGACCTGCCCTTCGCGCTGACCTGCCCCGCCGCCGGCTGGAAGGACAGCGTCCTCGCCCCGCGCACGGCGATCATGCTGAAGGCCCCCAAGGGCACCGAAACCCTCCAGGTAAGCGTGTCCAACTGCCACACGAACCTGAACGAGACCCTGGCGCTGGAGCTGGCGATCCCCGCGAAGAAGGACAACTGACCCGCCGCGCCGCGGCGGGGGCCATGGAAGGCTTTTCCCCGATGAGTTTTGCAAAAAAGGCCCTGAAGGTCCTGCTTCTCCTGGTCCTCGCCGCGGTGGCGCTGCCCGTCCTGTTCTTGGGCGGGCTCCGGCTGCACTATCTCAACATTGTCCGCCCGGCCCAGACGCTGGTGACCGACGAGTTCCCCGGCCCCCTGGGCGCCAAGGTGAACGTGTTCAGCGGCACCGGCAACGCGTTCTGGATGTGCGGGCACAACACCCCCGCCGCCGCCACCCCCTTCGGCATGGTGCGCCTCGGCCCGGACACAGTCTCCATGCTGGTGGAGAAGCCCGCCCTGAACCGGTCGGGCTATTTCTACGGGGACAACCGGACGACCGGATTCAGCCACACCCGGCTCGTCGGCGCCGACGCCCAGGAGGGCGGTGTCTTCCGGGTCTTCCCCACGGTGGCCTCCCGGCTGAAGAAGGTGACCGCCCCGGGCCGCAAGACGAAGTTCTCGCACCGGGACGAGAAGGGCTTCCCCGGGTACTACGCCGTCAAGCTCCCCGCCGAGGGCGTGCTCGCGGAGATGACCGCCACCCCGCGCAGCGGGGCGCATCGCTACACCTTTTCCGGCGCGGACCCGGCCGTGCTGCTGCTGGACGTCACCAGCTCCATCGGCGACCGGCGCTGCGAGAACGGGACGGTGAGCATCCTCCCCGGCGCCGGGGAGGTCGAGGGGGCATGCAGGCTCTACGGCTCCTTCTCGGGGCGCTACGACGGCCTGGACGTCTTTTTCGCCGCCCGGTCCAGCGTCCCTTTCAGCGCCCACGGCACCCGTATCAGGGAGCAGGTCAAGATGGGGGCGGTCCAGGCGGCGGGCAACGAGCTGGGCATCCTCCTCCAGTATCCCCCGTCGGTGCGGCAGGTGGAGCTGCGGGTCGGCATCTCGTATGTGAGCATCGCCAACGCCCGCGCCAACCTCGACGCGGAGGCCCCGCCCGCCACGGCCTTCCCGGTGCTGGTGAAGGGCGCGCGCGACGCCTGGGAGGCGTATCTGGGCCGCATCCGCGTGAAGGGCGGCACGGAGACCCAGCAGCGCATCCTCCACACGGCCCTGTACCGCACGGCCATGATGCCCACCCTCTTCACGGACGTGACGGGCGAGTACATGGGCTTTGACAAGGCGGTCCACCGGGCGGAGGGTTTCACGTACTACACCGACTTTTCCCTGTGGGACACCTTCCGCACCGCGCACCCTCTCTACAATCTGGTCGCCCCCGGGGAGACGGGGGACTTCATGCGCTCCCTGCTGGAGATGGCGAAGGCGGGCGGGGCCTTCCCCCGCTGGCCCTCCGGCGCGGGGTACACCAACTGCATGTTCGGCACCCCCGCCGACGCCGTCGTTTCCGAGGCCTGGCTGAAGGGCATCCGGGGATTTGACATTGAGGCGGCCTACACGATCCTGCGGCAGACCGCCACCTCCGGTCCCCCCGAGGGATGCCGCTTCGCGGGGCGCGGCGGGCTGCAGGACTACCTGCAATACGGGTACTGCCCGACGGACAAGATGAGGAAGGCCGTGTCCGCCACCCTGGAATATGCGTGGGAGGACCACGCGCTGTCCCTGCTGGCCGGCGCACTGGGGAAGGAGGACGACGCCCGGGAGTTCGCGCGGCGCGCGCAGTTCTACCGCAACCTGTGGAATCCGGCCACCCGCTTCTTCCAGCCCCGCGACAGCCAGGGGAGGTTCACGGAACCCTTCGAACCCCTCGCCCTGAGCTACACGGATTTCAAGCAGAAGTACACCAAAGACTTCGTCGAGGGCAGCCCCATGCAGTGGCGGTGGTGCGTGCCCCATGATCCGGAGGGGCTGGTATCGCTCTTCGGCGGCCCGCAGCGCTTTGTGCCCGAACTCGAGTCGTTCATGGAGAAGACGCGGAAGAAAACCGGCGCCTGGCACCCCGGCAGCCACTACTGGCACGGGAATGAGCACCACCTCAACGCCGCCTACCTGTTCAACCATGCCGGCCGCCGAGACCTGACGCAGAAGTGGGTGCGCCGCATTCTCGACACCAAGTACGCGGACGACTATGTGGGTGTGGACGGCAACGACGACGGGGGTACCCTCTCGTCGTGGTATGTCCTGAGCGCCCTCGGCATCTACCCCATCGCGGGCACCGTCACCTACGAGCTGGGCATCCCCCTGTTTGACGAGGCGGTGGTGGACATCGGCGACGGGAAGACCCTGAAGGTGACGGCGGAAAACAACGCCCCCGGCGACCTGCGCGTGCGCGAGGTGACTGCGGGCGGGAACCCCGTCGAGACGGCCACGCTGACGCACGACCAGCTCATGGCCGCAGGCGAGCTGCGTTTCGTTCTTGCCCCACCGGAGTGAAGCCGTCCCGCGTCAGTTCAAGGTGACCCGGTAGATCGCCGGGGAGGTGAACTCCCCCTCCAGGGCGGGGCCCAGCGGGGTGACGCCGTCTTCGGCGAAGACTTGAACGCTTCCCTTCGGGGAGACGCCCTCGGGGATGCGCAGAATCTGGCGGTCCGGGCCGATGGCGCCCTCGGGCGCGCAGACCGTGCCGTCTTCGGAGGTGAAGACAACCTTCTTCTGGAGCCATCGGGCGAAGATGCGGTTGCGGTTGAGTTCGGGCACGGCGCCCGCGCCGTAGAGCACGCCCAGCACCCGGTTGTCGCGCACGACCCAGCCCAGCGCCACGATGTACCGGTCCTCCGGCCCCGCGTTCTTCAGGAACTCCACCGGGTCGGCGAAGGCGTCCGGCGTTTCGCCGAGGCTGTACCACAGGGCCTCACGGTTCATGTGCAGGCCCATGAGGTAGCGGGGCCCCGCGGGCGTCTCCAACCGTTTCACATCGTTCACCGCGAGCCTCTGGGCGAGGGCCACGCCCTTCAGCGCGTAGGTCATTCCGTCGGTCCCCACGGCATGGTACACCTTGCCGAAGTCCTTATAGCTGCTGAAATACAGGTGGCGGGTCTCCCCTTCCCGCAGCAGCACATTGACGCCGTTGATGTCGGCGTCGTCATAGGGGTCGTATCCCGTGACGCGGACGATGTCCCCGTGCGCCGCGACCCGCGGGGCGGCCTGGTCCAGCTTCGGCAGCGCAAAGAAGGCGGGCTTGTTCAGGTCTTTCGCGTCGGGGTAGGCGGTGCACATCAGCTCGTACCCCCCGCCGGGGGCGCGCTGGGCGTTCACATTGCAGACATGGATGAAGGGGCCGTGCTCGATGACCGTCCGGCGCGCGCCGAAATCCACGAAGTCCGGCGTGTCCACGGCGTAGATGCGGTCGTTGCCCGTGTGCACGCCGTCCCACGCGCCGTAGAACAGGAGCCATCCGCCGTCCACCGGCAGGGCCGAGGGCGCGTAGATGTTCCGGTAGCCTCCGCCCTGGCGGGGTTCCAGCAGCGGGTGGCGCAGGTCCCGCAGGAAATGCAGGGAGCCGCTCCGCCAAAGTGCCTCGTTGAACTCCCCGGCGGCCACCCCGTGGATTTCGAGGCATCCGGGATCCGCCTGGCCGGGCTGCGGGTCCAGCGTGACACCCGAAAGGCCTGCCGCGAGAAGAAGACAAAGCGCTGCCGACATGAAAGACCTCCGTGCGTGGCCGTCGGACCGGCCCTCAGTTGCGGTTGATCCAGGGCAGGGTGAGCGAGCCGAGCCGGGCGGTGTCATTCGGATCCAGCGGGTTCTTGCCCAGGGCGATCTCCCGGAAATCGCTGTATCCGTCGCCGTCCGTGTCGGGGTTCAGCGGGTCCGTCAGGAATCCCCGAATGCCCAGGACCTCCTCGCCGTCGCCGAGCCCGTCCCCGTCCGTGTCCCACCGGTTCGGGTCGGTGACCTGGCCGTAGTGGCCCGAGGTCTCCGCCGCGTCCGACAGCACGTCCCCGTCGCTGTCCACATCGTCGTCGAGCAGGAACACGGTGAGGGTGTGCCGGGTCGCATCCACCCCCGCACAGGGCTCGGCCGCCGCCAGCCGCACCTGAAAACTCCGGGTTCCATCCAGCTCCACATTGTCGTAAACCGGAACGGAGACGGTTGCGAAAATATCGCCCGCAGCGAAGGGGACGGTGCCCGCCCCCTCTTCGTAGTCCCTGCCCGGAAGCGCGGTGTCCGGGAGCAGCGTGTACCCGACCGCCACCGCCTGCGCCGCCGGACGGCTCAGGCGGACAGTGAAGGAGGCGGTCCCCTCGTTTTCCACCACATTGGTCCCCGTGATGGAGAACCGCGCCTCCGGCGCCTCCAGCCAGGGGCGCAGCAGCGTCTCGTAGCTCCGGTCAAACCGCCCATAGTAGTCCGGGGAAAGCGGCAGATCGCACGAGGCGGTGCCCCCCCAGAGCTGCCCGATGATCTGGCCCGTCGCGGAGAGCGCCAGCGGGGAGCCGGACGACCCGTTTTCCGTGGTGCCCGCGCCCCACTGGACCTCGTGGTACCACTCGGGGAAGGCGTTTTCGATTTCCGAGAGCGTCCCGTGGCTGATGCGTTTCCACGACCCGGAGGGATGGTGGAGACAGGTCACCTCCGTCCCCGGGGCGGGAACCCCGGTGGTCCATCCAGCCCGGGCCAGTCCGGCGGGCGGCGCGGAGCGCAGTCGCAGAAGCGTCACATCCGACCCGCCGCCCACATAGCCGGTGCCGCCCATCCCGGCGACGTAGTCCGCCCCGCCGATGGTGCGCGGCCCGGCGTAAATGTCCGGCGGCGCGCCGTTGCAGGACGCCGTCTGATAGAGCCAGTAGAACTCCAGCGTGGACGCCCCCCGGTAGCCGCTTTGCCCGGAGACGCAGTGGTTCGCCGTCAGAACGTAGGGAATGTCGGCGCAGGGGTCGTTTTCGTTCAGCAGCGTGCAGGTGCAGAACAGGATGCCCTGGGAGGTGACGGTGCTGAGCCCGCCGACGGCGGACGCGAAATCCGCCCATCCGGGCTCGCAGGTGGCGTCCAGATGGCACGGGCCCGGTTCGGCTTTTTGCGGCGCTTCTTTCACGGGGTCGCGGTAGATGTGCCCGAGGGTGGAGATTCTCAGCGACAGCGCCCCCGCGCCGTCTTTTCCAAGACCCCGCACCATCACCAGCACCGCGTCGCCCGGGCAGGCGGGCGACCACAGGGGCCAGTCTCCGGCTGGATCGGGCATCACGGGGCCGACCAGCCGCTCCGGGCGCGCCGCCTCCGCCAGCCATACCGACGCCCCCACCGGCACCTCCAACCGGTCAAAGGCGATCCGCAGGGCAAGTGCGCCGGGGGCGTGCAGGCACACCGCCCAGACGGCTTCCCCGTCATCGGCGGTGAACAGCCGTCCCGTCTCCGGAACGACCGGCGTGGCGACGGACTGAAACGCGCCGATGCGCAGGCCCCCCTTCGCGCCGTCCAAGGCCAGCGCCTTGTCCTCCGCGAGGAGCCGCGTGGTGTCCAGGGGGGGGGCCGCCACCAGCGGGGCCTGGTCCCAAGGCACGCCGGACGGCGGGGCCGGCGTCGCGGGGGCGCTCAGGGCCATGCTTCCCGGAACCGTGGGACACTGCGCCGCCGGGCTGTCTGCCGCCCCGGCCGGGGCCGCCAGCGCAGCCGACAGCGCCACAAGCGCGGCGGGCAGGAAACTCATGGCCTGCCGCCGGGAATCACCGCGCCCAGCGCCAGCACGGCCACCACCAGCAGGGCGGCCAGCGCATTGGCGGGATTGGCGATCTTGAATAGATGGCAGCAGCCGTCGTCCTCCTCTTCCTCCCCTTCCCCCTCGCCTTCGCCCTCGGGCTGGCCCTCCCCCTCGCCTTCATCGGGGGGATTCAGCTTTCCCGGGTCGAGATACGGCTGCACCAGCGCGTAGGACCGGTCGAAACGGCCGAAATAGTCGGCTTCATCCGGCGCCTCGCAGGAGGCATAGCCGCCGTAGAGCTGGCCGATGATCAGGCCGCCGTCCCCGGTGAACAGCGGGCACCCCGAGGAGCCCCGCTCGGTGGTCCCGCGGTTCCACACCACGGCGTGAAAGCGATCCTCGTGCATGAGGCGCTCGCCGTCCACCCGGGCGGGAACCGCCCCGAAGGAGATGCACTTTGGGTCGCCCGACGGGTGGTGGATGGTGGCCGTGGCGCGGCCGGGCGCAATGGACTCCGTGGACCACCCGGCATACGGAATGCCCTCGGGCACGGAGCCGCGCAGTTGCAGGAGCGAGACATCTGTTCCCCTGAGGCAGCTGGACGTGGTGAGGATGTCGGCGCCCCCCGTGGTGCGCGGGACGTTCTCCAGCGCGCCCGCGGCGCCGTCACAGGTGTCTGACTGATAGAGCCAGTACACCTCCAAGTTGCCCGCACTGGCCACGTCGCCCACGCAGTGGTTCGCCGTGAGCAGATAGGGCATCGTCGTCTCCGCCACCGTGTCGGCAATCAGCGTGCCCGTGCAGAAAAGCGACGCGCTGCCGCTGACGATGCCCAGACCGCCGACCGACATGGCCGCCGTGGCCCACCCCGCCTCGCAGGCGATGGGGATGTTGCAGGATCCCGCCTTTTCCGCGGCCACGGGGTCGAGATAGAGGTACACGAGCCCGTCCAGCGCGAAGGGGGCGGAGTCCGCCATGCCGGGGGCCACCCGGCATTCCACCGTCAGCGCCTCGCCGAAACAGGTGGGGCTCCAGCCCGCTTCGGTGACCGCCCAGGCCTCGTCCAGCCTGTCGGAGGGGTAGACCACCAGTTCAACGCCCGGTTCCGGGCGCAGGCCCGTGACGCGCACCCGCTGGCCGACTGCGTCCAGCGACCGCAGCGTGAGCGCCCACACCCGTGTGCCGTCCTCCAGCTCCCGCCACTCCCCCGCCGTCGCCCCGCCGTTCCACACCTCCACCGCGGGGACCAGATCATCGGCCACCCCGATGCGGAAAAGTCCCTTGGCCTCCCCGGCGTTCAGCGCGTCCTCCGCCAGCAGCGCCGCGGCGTCCTTCGGCGGAAAGACCATCTGGGGGGCCTCCCCGGCCGCCAGCGCGGGGACCGGCCGCGTTTCCGCCCCTTTCCTGCCGGACGGGGTAAACTCCGTCGGCTGGCTTCGGCGCACGGGTTTCCAGCGCTTTGCGGACACGCCCAGCGCGTCTAATGTTTGGTCATCCAGCGGGGCGCCGTCCGCGTCAAAATACCGCTCCATCCGTTCCCCCGTCGCGGGATCGCGGTACAGGCGTCCCTCCACAGAAAGACCGGGAATAACGGGACTCCATTCGGTCCACGCCATCTCCACGGCATATCCCTGCGGGGCGGCGAAGTCCGGGCCGCCCTTTCCCGCCTCCGTCCCCGCAAAGGCCGCAGCCATTCCCAAAACAGCCGCAAGACACCCCGGCAGCGCCCGCCCCGCCAAAAACCGCGCCCCAAATCCTGCCCGTAGAAGAAGACCCATGTTCCTAAACCTTTCCCGCGCGGGACACCCCCGCGCTCTCCCCAAAGTGTACCCCAAGGACCCGTGCGCGGGGAAATCCCGCCGACGGCTCAGTGCCGTACCGCCGCCGTCCTTCGCAAAGGCGCAATGCCTGGACCCGCAGGGGCGCTGCTTGCCGCGCCCTCTTCCGGCGGTTGCGCGCCTCTCTCTCGCGCGGGCTTCAAGACGCCCCGGGGAATATGGTATGCTCTGGACCTCTTTTCGTGGTGAACAGGCAGTTTCTTCCGGGGCCGGTCCGAGGCCCCTTCAATGGGCAGCATCATGCGCATTTTGGATTCCATTAACGGCCCGCAGGACGTGAAGGCGCTGGATCCCCAGCGGCTTTCGACGCTTGCGGAGGAGCTGCGGCGGCAGATCATAGAGACGGTGAACCGGAACGGGGGGCATCTGGCCTCGCCGCTCGGGGTGGTTGAGCTGACGCTGGCGCTGCATTATGTCTATGACGCAACCGTGGACCAGATCGTCTGGGACGTGGGGCACCAGTGCTACGCGCACAAGCTGCTGACGGGCCGGCGGGACGCCTTTGACACGCTGCGGAAGAAGGGCGGTATCAGCGGGTATCCGAAGCTGTCGGAGAGCGCGTGCGACGCCTTCGGCACGGGGCACAGCTCGACGTCCATCTCGGCGGCGACGGGGCTGGCCATCGCGCGGGACCGGCGGGGGGCGGACCACCAGGTGGTCGCCCTCATCGGCGACGGGGCGATCACGGGCGGCATGGCCTTTGAAGCCCTGAGCCACGCGGGGCATCTGGGCCTGAACCTGCTGGTGGTCCTGAACGACAACAAGATGTCCATCTCCCCCAATGTGGGCGGTCTGGCGCATTATTTCAACCGCATCATCACGGCGGGCCCGTACAAGCGGGCGAAGCAGGATGTGGGCAGCTATGTGAAGGCCCTGGTCGGCGACCGGATGACGCGGCGCATCCAGGACCTGGAGAAGTCCGTCAAGGGCTTCATCACGCGCGGCGGGCTGTTTCAGGAACTGGGCTTCAACTACATCGGCCCGGTGGACGGGCACGACCTCCCGCTGCTCATCGAGCTGCTCCAGCGGGTCAAGACCATCCCCGGCCCCGTCTTTCTCCATGTCGTGACGGAGAAGGGAAAGGGGCTGACCGCCGCGGAGAAGGACCCCCTGGCCTTCCACGGGGTGACGCCGAACTGCATTAAGACGGACGCGGGCGAGGGCGATGCCGTGCCCGCGAAGGTGGAGACCGCGCCGCCCGCCAAGACCACCTTCACTTCGGCCTTCTCCGGCGCCCTGCTGGAGGCCGCCGCCGGGGACGACCGGGTCTGCGCCATCACGGCGGCCATGCCCACGGGCACGGGGCTGGGCGCGTTTGCGGAGCGGTTTCCGGACCGCTTCTTCGACGTGGGCATCTGCGAGCAGCACGCCGTCACCCTGGCCGCCGGCCTGGCGGCGGGCGGCCTGCGGCCGGTCTGTGCCCTGTACTCGACCTTTCTCCAGCGGGGCTACGACCAGGTCATCCACGATGTCTGCATCCAGCACCTCCCCGTGGTGTTCGCCATAGACCGCGCGGGACTGGTCGGCGAGGACAGCCCCACCCAGAACGGCACCTTTGACCTGTCGTTTCTGCGCGCGGTGCCGGGGCTGGCCCTGTGCGCCCCCCGGGACGACGTGGACACGGCGCTGATGCTCCGGCATCTGCTGCAAAGCGACGGGCCGGGGGCGGTGCGCTATGCCCGCTGCGCCGCGCCGACCATTGGGGAAGCGGAAGGCCGGGACGTGACCCGTGCGGAATGGCTGCGCCGGGGAACGGATGTGGTGCTGCTCACCGTGGGGCCCTGTGCGGCGGCGGCCCTGGAGGCGGCGGCGCTGCTGGAGGCGGACGGGGTCAGCGCGGGGGTGGCGGACGCCCGGTGGGTCAAGCCGCTGGACACCGCGCTGCTGGACGAAATCCGGGGGATCCCCCTTGTCACCGTGGAGGAGAACACCCTCGACGGCGGCTTTGGCGCGGCGGTCCTGGAGCATTACGAGCGGGAGGGCCGTCTCGGGGGACTGCGCCTCCGCCGGCACGGCGTGCCCGACGTCTTTTCGGAGCAGGGCACCCGCGCGGAGCAGTTGGAGATGCACGACCTCCACGCCGCCGGGCTGCGCCGCACCGTGCTGGATTTCCTTGCCGCAGGGGACGCCCCCGGCGCGGGCTGACACTTTTTCGCGGGTTGCGTGGTCTCCTATCCATGATTCACCGCGAAAACCTTTCCCCCGCCACCCATGGGACACGCCGTGTCTCCGGACGCCGCGGCGGGGTTCTGCTTGGCCTGGTTGCCCTTGTGTCGGCGGTGCCCCTGGTCTGGTTCCTTCCCTGGGCCGTGGGCGCGGGCCGCGAGCCCATCCCCCCGCTGGCGCCCGGCGGTGCCGCCCCGCGCGCCGGCGCGGCGGTTTCGCGCGCCCCGGGAGACCCGGAGGAGACGCGGGCGGTGCAGGCCTGGGCGGAGGGCGGCTTTCCCAACTGGAAGACGCAGGGAAAAGTCAGCGCCCCCCGGGTGTGCCTCGCAAAACTCCAGGCGGGGCGGGACATCGAGGAGGTCAACCGGTACTTGCTGGCGGCGAAGCCCTGGGCGGCCAGCGGGTCCACCTGGTCCGCGCACCGGGGGGACTACGACTTCACGGAGGCCACACTCACCGCGATCCTGTACCTGTTCGGGGAGGATTCTTCCCGGCTCTGGCCTGAAACGGTGGAGCACCTGCTGACCACCCTGCTGCTGGAGGAGGGGAACACGCCGCGCCTCGCCGCCCCGCGGACCCTCGGCTACATTGTGGACACGGAAAACCACCACCTCATGACCGAGGGCAGCCGCTATCTTAAGAACCAGTGGCTTTTCCGGCGGGGCGGGCCGGGCCGGGAGGGGAACCCCGCCTATGACAACCGCGCAAACGGCATGGAGGCGTGGATGTGCGCCCACCTGCGGGAGACCGTGGAGCAGGGGGTCTATGAGTTCAACGCCATCCCCTACCTCGGCTACACCGTGCAGGCGCTGCTGAACCTGGAGGCCTTCCCGGAGTCGGAGGAGCTGCGCGGGCTGGCGCGGCACATCCTGGACACCATCAACTGGCAGTACGCCCTGGGCAGCCACGGGTTCCGGCGCTGCGCGCCCTTCCGCAGACGCTATGAAAAGGCGCGCACCGACAACCTGCGGGAGGACCCGCACACCCAGGTGATGCGCTTCTGGTGCGCGCCGGAGTCGCGGGAACATTTTCCCGGACAGCTTGGCCGGCCCCATCAGGAGCTGATCGCCGCGTGCATGCCCTACCGGGTGCCCGAGGCCGTCAAGGCCTGGACCCTCGCCAAGCCCCGGGAGTATTTCGTGCGCATGGGCCGCGGTCCGAAGGCCTGCCCCGAACTTTACAGCGGCGCGCCGGATTTCCTGCTCAGCGCGGGGGGCGCGTTCCGGGGACAGCGGGAAATGATCGTGCCGCGCCCCGTCACGCTGATGCTGCCCGACGGGGAGACCAAGATCAGCCGGTGTTTCCATATTCCCGGAAACGGCCGCTGGTGGTGGTGGAACAGCACGGGGGTCCACCGGCGCTTTGCCGTGGGGCGTTCCCCGGTCCGGGTGCCGGAGCAGTATTCCCCCGCAGCCGCAGGCGGCGGCTGGGCCGTGTTCACCCCCCCCGCCGCGCCGGGACTTGCCATCGCGGTGTTCTCGGCGGAGGAGCTGGGGATCATCGCCCTGTTCCCGGAGCGGTGGGACGGCGCGGAGGAGCTGCTCGCCCGGATCTGCGCCGCCAACCCGGACCCCGCCGCGCTGAGGGAAAAATTCTTCTGGCCGAATGGGGGCTCCATCGAATATGATGTAAAGGCCCCCCGGAACCGGTGGGTTATCCGGCGGGTGGACGGCACGGACACGGACCGCGACTTTGGCGGCTGGCCCATGTGGGACGGCGACATCCCCACAGAGGTCTTCTAGCCGGGGACGCGGGACGCCGAGGGTTTCACCATGAATACGGCATGTGACGGCCGGGGCCTCCGCAGCTACATCGCTCCCGGCGCCCCCGCAACACGCACCCCCTGCGACGGCACGGAATCCCCCCTGCGGATCGAGTTCGGGTTCACCCCCCGGTGGTACCGGGACCGGCTGGGGGTGGATTTCTCCGAGAAATGGCACACAGACCCCCTGCACCGCGCGGCCGCGGTGGAGAAGATGCGCGCCCTGCTCCGGAAGACCTTTCCGGACCTGCCCATCGGCGGCGACTTCGACCGGCTGCCGCCGGGGAATCTGGACGGCGCCCACGGGGCGCTCATTGTCGCCCGCATGTTCGGCATCGGCGCGGTGTATTACCCGGACAACTGGCCCGCCGCCGAGCACAACCACCTCTCCGAGTCGGAAATCGCCGCACTCTCCCCTCTTGACCCCGGGAATAACCCCTTTTTCCAGACGGTGCTGGGGCAGATGGAGACCATCGCCCGCGAGTTCGGGCAGATCGGGGGATATCTCAACTGGCAGGGGGCGCTGAACAACGCGGAGCGCATCCGCGGGCCGGAACTGTTCATGGATTTCATGATGAACCCCGGCCTGGCGCGGCACCTGCTCGAGGTGGTGGCGGAGACCATGATCGCGGGCATGAAAACCGTCCACGCGCGGCAGGCGGCCTCCGGCGTCACGGTGCGCCACGCCACGGTCAGCAACTGCCTCGTGAACATGGTGTCCCCGGACACCTACCGCGAGTTCTTGCTTCCCTGCGACCAGCGGATCGCGGACGCCTTTGAGCGCTTCGGGGTGCACAACTGCGCCTGGAATGTGGACCCGTACATCGCGGACTACGCGCGCCTGCACCCCCTGGACTATGTGGACATGGGGCTGGACTCGGACCTCAAGCGGGCCAGAACCTTCTGCGCGGACACGCGGCGCGCCCTGATGTACACCCCCATGGACCTCGCCAACAAGCCGCTGGCCGAGATTGAGGCGGACCTTCGGCGCATCCACCGGGAGCTGGGGCCCTGTGACGTGGTGATGGCGGACATTGAGACGGACACACCGGACGAGCGCGTGGTGGCGGTGGCGCGGCTGGCCGCGGAGATTGCCGCAAGCGGGTGATTTCGCCTGCTACGGTTTGGGGCGGCCGATCTTGAGCAGCGCGGCGCCGTGGCGGGGGATGTCCCGGCGGTATCCGTCCTCGAACACGCCCAGGTCGCCCTTCCGCCAGAGGTCCCGCACGGGCTGCGCTCCCTCCAGTCCCAGGTCTTCCCATTTCACGGTGACGGGTCCGGTTTTCCGGTCCAGGTTGAACAGGCCCACGGCCAGGGTGCCGTCCGCCAGGGGCCGGGTCCACACCTCCATGCGCCCTTGGCGGGCCGCGCGTTTCCCCTGCTGTCCGAGGGGGTCCTGGTTGACATCCAGCACCTCGTCGTTCCCCAGCAGGTTCAGCGTGAAGGCGTCCAGCCGTGACAGGTCGCAGCTCAGGAACAGGGGCGATGCGAGGAGCGACCACAGGGTCATCTGGGTGATCTGCTCGTTGGGCGTGAGGCGCGTGGGGCGGGGCTGCGACAGCATGCCCAGCCATCCCGCCTGGATCATGTCGGGGTCGTTCCAGCCGTTGGGGCCGGCGAAAGGCTCCAGCCCGTCCTGGCCGAACCCGATGTTTGCCATGGCCCCCCAGACGTCGCCGCCGTCGTCCGTGGTGCGCCAGAGGTTGCCCCCGGCGGCGCGGCCCCAGGTCCACACGTCCGCCCGGCCGTACTGGCAGATGCTGAACACGATGTCCCTGCCCGTGGCGTCGAGGGCGTCGCGCATCAGCCGAAAGGGGCGCATCCACGCATCGCGGTCGTCCCCCCCGGCAAAGCGGCCATAGGAGCACCAGTCGTACTTGAGGAAGTCCACGGTCCAGGCGCCGTAGGCGGCGGCGTCCGCCGCCTCATGCTTGTAGCTGCCCGCGTACCCCGCGCAGGTGCCGGGGCCCGGCGAGGAGTACAGTCCAAACTTGAGGCCCAGCGCGTGGATGTGGTCCGCAAGGGCCCGCATGTCGGGGAACCGCTCCGGGTCCCCCGCGATGGCGCCGTCGGCGGCGCGGTCGGCCTGCCAGGTGTCGTCAATCACCACATGGCGGTAGCCCCTGGCGGCGAGGCCGGACGCGGTCAGCCGCTCGGCGGCGTCGCGCACCTTCGCGTCGTCCACATGGCCCGCCCAGACAAACCACGAGTTCCAGCCCATGGGCGGCGTGAGGGCTATCTGGCCGGAACCGCAGACCACCGTCAGGGCGCGCGCGTCCTTTCCGTGCGCGTTCTCCACGGTTATCTGTGTTTCAAAACGGCCTTCCCGTTCCAGGGCTCCGGACAGGATTCCCTTCTCCGCGTCCAGCACCAGGCCGGAGGGCATGGGCTCCACGGAGAAGCGCATCGGTCCCTCCCCAGTCGCGCCAAGCAAGAACAGGAAGGGGGCGCCAGGGCTGCCGCCGGTGATGCGCGGACCGTGGAGCGCTGCCGCCTTCCCGGGGGCGCAGTCGGCAATTTCCAGCGGGTCGGTGTCCGGATGGGCGAACACGGGGACCAGTTTCCCCGCCGCGCCGTCCTCCACTTCGATCCAGGCGTCCGCCCAGTTGGCGAGGTCGTGGTCGTTGCCGTCCCCGGCGTCGGTGATGACCAGGTCCATGATCTTTGCCCCCGTGAGGGGGACGGAAATCTCCGCGGGAGGCATGCCGCCGCGCAGCACGCCGGAGTCGAACACTTTTTCGTTGTCCACCCAGACCTCGAAGAGGACGCTCCCCTTCCCTTCCGTCTGGTCGTCCACCCCGGCCAACGCGTGAAAAAGGGACGCCCTGCCGTTGAGGAGGACGAAGAACTCGCTTTGCGCCTGCACGCCGATGCCCCCGTCATAGGTAACGCCGCCGAGGCGGATGGGCTTGCCCGACACGGACCTGCCGGGCTGGGGCGCGCCCTTGCCCGAGAACATCCGGGAGAGGTCGAGCTTCTCCAGCGGCACCCGCTCGGCGCGGGCTGGGGAAAAGCAGAGGAGGACGGACACCAGAAGGACGGCGGCGGCGTGTTTCATGCGCCTTTTCCTCACGATCCGACCAGGAAGGCGTAGCGGCCCGCGAGGGCCAGCGCGACCACCGCCATCACGGGGTGGACCTCCCGGCGGCGGCCGGTGCAGCATTTGATGGCGACGAAGGAGATGCACCCGGCGGAGATGCCCTCGGTGATGCCGTAGCCCAGGGGCATGAGGGCCACGGTCATGAAGGCCGGAAGGCTTTCGGTCACGTCATCCCACCGGATCCGCTTGAGGCCGCCGAGCATGAGCATGCCCACCACGATGAGGGCCGGGGCCACGGCGGGGTGCATCGGCGGGACCGGGCCGGGGATGTTCATGGCCGCGTAGTACTGCGGGCCGATGTCCTGCCCCACCAGCGCCACCACGGGCGCCAGGGCGATGGCGCCCACGAAGCACAGCCCCGTCACCAGCGCGGCCAGCCCCGTGCGCGCCCCCGCGGCCACGCCCGCGGCGCTCTCGACATAGCTGGTCACGGTGGAGGTGCCGAACAGGGCGCCCACGCAGGTGGCCAGCGCGTCGGCGAGGAAGGCCCGCCCGGCGCGCGGGAGCCGGCCGTCCTGGTCCAGGAACCCGGCCTGGCTGCTCACGCCGACCAGCGTGCCCACCGTGTCGAAGAGGTCGAGGAAGAAGAACAGCGCGATGGCGATGAGGGCGTTGGTGGGGTTGGCCCACAGCTCGGAGAAGTCGAGCTGGAAGAAAGTGGCGAAGGACGGGGTGACGTGCTCCACCTTGAACGGAATGACCCCGGTGAGCAGGCCCAACCCTGTGGTGGCGAGGATGCCGACCAGAATGCCGCCCCGGAAGTTGCGGGCCATCAGCGTGGTGATCAGCAGCACGCCGAAGAGCGACAGGAGCGGCGCGCCGTGCCGGAGGTTGCCGAGGCTGACCATGGTGGACGGATTGAGGACCACGACGCCGCTCCACTGGAGGCCGATGAAGGCGATCAGCAGGCCGATGGCCGGGCCAATGGCGTCTTTGAGGCACGGGGGAAAGATGTCCAGCACCTTTTCGCGCACCTGAAACAGGGACAGCGCGACGAAGAGCGCCCCGGAGATGAACACGATGGCCAGGGCGGCCTGCCAGGAGAACTTCATGGCCATGCAGACCGTGAAGACGAAGAGGAAGTTCTCCCCCATGCCCGGGGCAAGCGCGAAGGGATACCGGGCGAGGAAGGCCATGAGCAGGCATCCCACGGCGGCGGAAAGGCAGGTGGCCACCAGCACCCCGCCGAAGTCCATGCCCGCCATGTGGAGCACCGCCGGCTGGACAAAGACAATGTAGCTCATGGTGGCGAAGGAGGTGATTCCCCCCACCACCTCCCGGCGCACCGTGGACCCCGCCTCGTGGACCCCAAAATACCGCACCAACCCGTTCATGGCCGCGACCTCCCTGTTGCACAAGGGTTACGGCGTCCAGTGTACCCTTTTCGGGCGCGCCGGACAACCGTTGCTCCCGCTGTCAAAAAAGCGAATCCATGCAATGAATATGCGCTGTTCCTTACTTGCTGGATTCACCGCCCTGCATCACCCGCACAGGGCCCAGCAGCCCTGAAACGATCAACGGCGAATCAGCGGTGAACTTTTTGACGTTTGTTTTTGTGCGCCTCTGCTCCGGCGGCAGCCCGGCGTCGCCGATCAGACGGTTCGGCCAGTTGTTCACGACCTCCACTTCGAGTTTGTTCTCGCCGGCGCGCACCGCGCCTGAGAGGTCCACCCGGAACGGCGGCGTCCACAGGACGCCGAAATCTTTGCCGTTTAAACGCGCTCCGGCCATCTCGCGCACATCGCCCAGATCCAGCAGAAGCCGTTTCCCGGAGGACAGCGCCGCCTCGGGCACCGTGAAGGTCTTTCGATAGACCGCCGTGCCCGCGTAAAACCGGATGCCCTCTTCCGGGCGCTCCGTCCAACTCTTCAGCGTGTCGAAGACCACCGATTCCTCCCCTCCCCACGCCGGATCGAAGGCAACGGTCCAGGGGCCGTCGAGGTCAATCAGCGGGGTGACCGTCTCCCCGTTTGTCATCGCGCCCCCCGCTGCGGTCGGGGCAATCTTTTCCCGAAAGATTACAAACCAGGACCCGTAGGGGGCGAACGAAAGCGGAAGCGCGGTCCGCCCATCCATCTGTGCGAACGCGTCCGTCTTGCGGATTTCGCCCGTGAGCGGGTTCCACAGTTCCGGCTGCCTGCCCGACACACGGAATTTGAAATACTCCTCGACGGGGGTTTCCCGCCGGCTGGAGACGAAGTAGATGTCGGCCTCCTCCGTCCGCCGGTGGATGAATCCGTAGTCCTCCGCGTCGCCCTCCCATTCGCAGTCCGGTGCAACGCAGTCCTCCAGCAGGAATTCCCGCGCGCTCTTTCCCCACACGACCCGGCCCTTTCCCGTCCCGCGCTCGCCGGTCTTCGGCAGTTCGCCCTTCCCCCAAAGCTCATCGGCCACGCGGAGGAACGCCTTCTCGCTCGCGGGATAGCCGCTGAGGCTGGCTGTGCGCGCGGGTTTCGGACCCAGCACCGTTCCGCCCTCCATCACCAACTGCCGCACCTTTTCCAGCACATCCAGGGAGAGGATCGCATGGTCCGGCAGGACCAGGACGCGGTACGTCATCCCGCTCGGCAGCGAGAAGCCCCCGTCCTTCACCGTGAGCTGCGAGAGCAGGAGCTCCTCGCTGATCACGTCGTAGTCAAAGACGGGCAGGGCCCCGGCGGGATCAGCCTCCTTGCGCTGGACGATGTTGGGGACGTGGTCGCCGTAGTAATGGCAGACGTCCGCAACGAATGTGCCCTGCTGCAGCAGGAAGTGGGAGCGGTTCATGTAGCCAACCACCGCGCCCGCCTTGTCCCACCATGTCACGTTCGGATTGAAATGCGTGCCGGCGAAGTACTCCTGACCCGGCAGCCCCATGGACGCGGGCGAACAGGTGAACGTGTGGATGAAGGAGAGGTTAAGCCCCGCGCAGGCCTCACGGTCGAAGCTCGGCTTCACAGACTTCCACAGCACATCCTCCCAGTGCGGCCCGATGGACGTGAAGGCCTCCGCGGCAACCAGCCGTTTCCCGTAAATGTGCGCCGCACTGGCCGCCTGCTTCACGAAGAAGCGGTTTTCAGGTTTTGGGCGGTGCGGCGAAGGCACCCAGAATTCCCCCATCGGCATGTCGCTCCGCCCTAGGCATTTCAGCCCGTCAAAGGGCCCCGCGTGCGGACCGCCCGACTCGGGGTGGACGGAGAGGCCGCGCGCATGGGACATTTCCGCGAACACTTCGTAGTGGTTCTCCGCCACGGCGTCGCCGATGGTCTTGCGGAAGTCCGCCAGGAATCGGTTGCTCACGTCCCTGCTCTCAACAATCGCGCCCGCGAGGACCGGCAGGTAGGGCGCGGGATCGTAGCCGCGCCGCGCCGCGAACTCCTTCTCGAACCCCTCCGTCCAATTCATCCCGCCGCATTCCCAGCTGTCCGTGTGCAGGCACTTCAGCGTTGTCCCCGCCAGGGGGCCAATGGCGTCCAGGAGCGGCTGGACGTGGCGGTCCCAGTAGGCCTCCAGCACCGCTGTGCTCATGTAGTCCACCACGGGCCCCTGCCAGTCGCCGCTGGCGGTGGAGACCTTCGCGTCCGTGACCGTATACCCGAAGCGCAGCACGCGCCAGTCCCCTCTGGGCGCCTTCCAGCGCAGCCGTCCCCCGGTGTCCATCATGGCCGTAAGCATGACGATGTCCGTCAGCAGTGCGTCCTCTTCGCCCGGAATCGCCGGGCGATCCTCCAGCAGGGGGCGGCAGTCCGGGGCCGACCCGCCGATCTCGCGGTAGGCCGCCTTCTGTTCCAACTGGCTGATCGGGCGCGGGCGCCGGTCCTTCGAAGACGGGTTGACCGGGTAGGCCAGCACGGCGATGTCACGGTAGAAGCCCGAGCGGTGCTTCGGGATGGGCAGCGCAAGGTCAACCGGCGTCCCGCCCCGGACGGACACTTCCGACCACACGACCTGCTTCGCGGATTCCTGCGGCGTGACGGTGGGGCCGCCCAGGTTCCAGCCGCTCTGAATGTTCAGTCCCAATTCCAGGCCAAGCCGGTCCGCCTCGCGCACGGCATGCGTGTACAGTTCCATCCAGGCGGGGCTTCCAAACATCGGGCCCGCCTCCACGCGCACGTTGTTCTTGTAGTTGGAATTGTCGGCGTCGAAGATCAGCGCGCCGCCATACCCCTTGGCCCGCATCTCCTCCAGGTCGCGCGTGATGGCTTCCTTGGTGACATTTCCGCTCAGCCACCACCAGAAGCAGCGGGTGCGCGCCTCAAGCGGCGGCGAGGCAAAGCCCTGCTCCAGCGACACCCGCGCGGACGCATCCGGGGATTCGGCGGAAAAGGCGGCCGCCGCGCACAGGACGGCGGAGGCGGAAAGGAAGACAGTGGGCAGTCGCATGGGCGTTCTCTCCTTGGCGGTGTTGCGGAAGACTTCAGAGTATGTCATGGCCGGGGCGACGCACAACCCCCGGCCCTCTCCCGAGGCAACGTGGGCCGCGACTGGAAGCCGTTGGCCGTCAGACGGTAAAATACCCCAAAGCACCGTGTGACGCGGTGTTTTGGCCGTTTGCGGGGAGAAAACGCGCCGCAGGTGTAAACCCGGACAAGGTTTCGCGCGTCTAATTGACGGGACTCGCGGAATAACGGCAACCCAAACGAAAGGAATGCGACGATGAAGAAGGTTTTGGTGAGCGCGGTTGTGGCGATGGCGGCGGTCATGGTTTTCGGCGTGGTGGTTTCGGCCCAGACGGCGGGCGAGGAGGCCGTGGCCGTGAAGGTTACGGGCGTGAATACCTGCCTGCTGGGCACCTTTGCCCCAGGCGCCGAGGCGGTGGCGGGCATGGAGAAACTGAATGCCCTGAAGGTCACCGAGGCGCTGGACGCCGAGGGCAAGGCGATTGAGGGGATGGCCGGCCGGGTGCTGGTCTATGTGCCCGTGAAGGCCGCCGCCGACCTGATTTCCGGCGAGGCGAACGCCGGCAAGAGCGTGACCGTGAACGGCAAGCTCTTCAAGGCCGCAGGCGCCCTCGTGGTGGAGAGCTTCGCGGCCGCCGCCGCCCCGGCCGCCGCCGCCGAGGACGACGAGTGGGATTCCGTGGGCACCACGACGGTGACCAAGGGCGCCGTGATCTGACGATTGCTCTTGGAAGTGTTTGCGGGGCGGTTCGCGCGCGAAGCGCGGGCCGCCCCTTCTGCCCCCGGATGGGCGCGGTAATCAGTGGACATTCGGGGCGCACATTGCGTATTATCAGCAGTGGGTCCGCGCGGGCGGACGTGGTGGCCAGTGGCTAACACCGGGAGGTCCCCCAATGACCAAGGTGTCGCGCGCAATCCTGAGTTGTCATGACAAGACCGGCCTTGTCGGTTTTGCCCAATTGCTGAACGGGCTCGGCGTGGAGATCATCAGCACGTCGGGCACGCTCTCCGTGCTGCGGGAGGCGGGCATTGAGGCCATGAGCATCGCGGACTTCACCGGGGTGCCGGAGCTGATGAACGGGCGCGTCAAGTCCCTGCATCCCAAGGTGCATGCCGGGCTGCTGGGGGTGCGCGACAACAAACTCCATGTCGAGCAGCTTCAGGCCTACGA
The DNA here is from genome assembly GCA_033813475.1 of Candidatus Hydrogenedentota bacterium. Taxonomy (GTDB): domain Bacteria; phylum Hydrogenedentota; class Hydrogenedentia; order Hydrogenedentales; family CAITNO01; genus JAAYBR01. The sequence continues at coordinate 18,773 of JAPXRP010000011.1, read as the reverse complement.
CATGAAGTGGATTGACATGGTTGTGGTCAACCTTCAGCCGGTTTCCGAGCTGGCCGCGCGGCCGGGCGTCACGCCGGACGAGGTGTTTGAGCAGATAGACATCGGCGGGGTGGCCATGCTGCGGTCCGCCGCGAAGAATTTCCGGTATGTCGCCCCCATTGTCAATCCGGAGCGCTATCCGGCCGTGATGCATGAGATGCGGGCGCTGGAAGGCGGACTGTCCTACGCGACGCGGTTCCGGCTTGCCCAGGAGGCCTTCGGCTGGACGGCGGATTATGACCGGGCGATTGCCCGGTATCTGGAGTCCACCGCGCCCCCCTCGGAGTAGTCTCCCCAGGACCCGTTCCCCAGGTTTTCGGCGTTAAGCGCCCCCTCCGGCGCGGGACGTGTCTCAAGAAAAGGAATCCCCCATGAAAGTGCTGGTTATTGGAAGCGGCGGACGGGAGCACGCGCTGGCGTGGAAGATCGCGCAGAGCGCGTCGGTGGAGCAGGTGATCGGCGCGCCCGGCAACCCTGGCATCGCCTCCCTGGACAAGGGGCTGTGCGTGCCTGTGGACGGGATGGATTTCGCGGGCATCAAGGCGCTCATTGAGGAGAAGGACATCGGGCTGACGGTGATCGGCCCCGAGGCCCCCCTGGCGGAGGGGCTGGCGGATTACCTTTCCGAGGGCGGCGACCTGGTTTTCGGCCCCTGCCGCCAGGCCGCGCAGCTGGAGGGGAGCAAGGCTTTCGCGAAGGCGTTCATGCGGCGCCACAACATCCCCACGGCGGACTACGCGGTGTTTGACTCGGCGGACGAGGCGGAGCGCCATGTCCGTGAAAACGGCGCCCCGATTGTGGTGAAAGCCGACGGGCTGGCGGCGGGCAAGGGGGTCACGGTGGCGATGACGGAGGAGGAGGCTGTGGCCGCGATCCGGGAGGCGATGGTGGGCGGCGTGTTCGGCGAGGCCGGCCGCCGGGTGGTTCTGGAGGAGTACATGACGGGCGAGGAGGCCTCGATTCTCGCCTTCTGCGACGGCGAGACCGTGGTGCCGATGGCCTCAAGCCAGGACCACAAGCCCGCGCTGGACGACGACAAGGGGCCGAACACGGGCGGCATGGGGGCCTACTCCCCCGCCCCCGTGGTGGATGATGACATTGCGCGCCGGGTCTACGACGAGATACTGCTTCCCTGCGTGCGCGGCATGGCTGCGGAGGGCGCCCCGTACCGGGGCGTGCTGTACGCCGGGATCATGGTCACGGAGACGGGGCCGCGTGTGGTCGAGTTTAACGTGCGTTTCGGGGACCCGGAGACACAGGTTGTCCTGCCGCGCATGACCTCGGACATCGTCCCGGTGCTGGTGGCCTGCGCCCGGGGCGGACTGGCGGAGGTTCCGGTGGAGTACGGCGACACGCCCTGCGTGGCCGTGGTGATGGCCAGCGGCGGGTATCCCGGGGCCTATGAAAAGGGGAAGGAAATCACAGGCATCGCGGCGGCGGAGCGGGAGCCGGGGGTGAAGGTGTTCCACGCGGGCACGCGGCTGGACGGCGGTGCGCTCGTCACGGCGGGCGGCAGGGTGCTGAATGTCACCGCCACAGGCGCCACGCTGCCCGAGGCGATCGCCCGGGCCTACGCGGCGGTGGGCCAAATAAAGTTTGAAAAGGCGCACTGCCGCCGGGACATCGGGCGCAAGGCCCTGCGCCGGCTCGGGTCCGCCTGAGGCCGGTCAGCTCTTGTCCGTGAGGCTTTTGGCCTTGAACAGGTCGCTCATGGCGGCGCGCAGCAGCGTTTCGGCGTCCCAGGCGTCCCCGTCGCAGGCGGCAAGCCCCACCGACACCCGCGGATGCACGCTGCAGTCCATGTCGCCGAGCAGGGTGCCCTGCACCTCCTCCACGATTTTCGCGGCGTACCTGCGGGCGTCCCGGTCCCCCGTGTGCGGCAGGATCATGGCAAACACATAGCCCTCGTACCGCGCGATGACGTCGCAGGTGCGGGAGCTGCCCATGAGCGTCATGGCCACCTCGACCAGCATGTCCTCCAGGGACAGCGACCGGTCCTCCCCCTCCCCCTCCTCCGCCACGGGCTCCTCGAACTCCACGAGGATGCATGACACGGGATACCCGTACCGGCGCGCCTTGTCGGTCTCCTCGTGGAGCCGCTCATAGAGGAAACGCCGGTTCTTGAGCCCTGTCAGCCCGTCGGTGTACACGGGATCTTCAAGCGGCGTGGGAAGCGGCCCTGTGGCGGACCGGGTGCGCAGCGCGGAGTCCACCAGCACCATGACAAAGGGCAGGTTGTAGGGCTTGACAATGTAGTTGACCGCGCCCAGGGAATAGCCGTGATCCACGTCCGTGGAGGAGCCGCGGGCCGTGACAAACACCACCGGAATGTCCGCAGTCTCGGGGCGGGCCTTCAGACGGCGGCAGACCTCGTAGCCATCGAGGTCGGGCAGGCCGACATCAAGCAGGATCAGCTCAATGTCCCCCTGCGCGCACCGCTTCAGGGCGTCGGCCCCTGTGTGGACCGCGACGGCCTCATAGCCATTCAGACGCAACCCCTCGCACAACACCAGCGCCTCGTCCGCGCAATCGTCAACCACACAAACTTTGAATGCCTCCACCGGAAGCCCTTTCGGTAACAAATAACACCACCCGCCAGGAATCCTCTCCGTCCCGCCTCTTATCGGAAGTTTACCAGTATTTTGCGATTTTGGCAAATCTCCCGGGCGTTTTTTTGGAAAAATGGGCTAGATTCTGTCGGAATCCTCCAGAGGATGGTCTTCGAGCCGTTCCAAGACCATCTCCTCCCCTGTTCCCCCCTCCTCTTTGTCCGGATCGCCCGCCCCCTTGGGAGTGCCGCTTCCAGGCGTTCCCAGCGTGGTCTTCTCCAGCCATGCCGTCACTGTTTCGGCTTCCCGGGAGCCTGCGAAACGGTGGGCGAACCCCTCCGCCAGGGCGGCGCATTTTGCCGCGCCCCCCGCCTCCCGCTGAAGGACGGCGGCGCATCGCCAGAAGACAAGGAGCGCCTCTCCAGGGGACCGCAGGAGCGCGATGGCCTTCTCAAAACAGGCGGCGGCCTCATGGGGCTGTCCCAGTTGGACAAAGTTGCCGCCGGCGCTGATCCAGAGTTCCGGATCGCCGGGGTAGATGCGCGCCAGGGCCAGGTATTCCCTGGCGGCGGCCCCGTGGTCCCCGAGCCGCTCCAGGGCCTCGGCGGATCCGGTGCGGGGGCGCTCCACGCCGTCGTCCCCGGGGTGGAGCACGGTGTCCACAAGCAGTTTGGAGAGCAGGGACACGCCGACATGCCCATACAGGGCAAAAGCGGCGACGAAGAAGCCGATGGCGGTGAAGATATAGAGGACGGGGGTGCGCTGGAGGGTGCCCCGCAGCACGATCAGCTCGACGCCGCAGGTCAGGGCTGCCCAGCACACGACCACCACCTGGGCCCGGGGCGACAACTCCTCCAGAAGGGCAAACCGGCGGTGCAGGAGCCAGACGCCCACCACCAGGAAGACCGCGATGTTGGCCAGGGCAAAGCCGTCGCGGACCGGGTTTTCCAACAGGGAGATTTCCACACGCGGCGCCTTTCACGGCGTTCGGTTTCGGGGCTCAAGATAGCGCGGCCGCCCCGGCGATGTCCAGTTTTCCGCCTTTCCTGAATTGAAATAATCCGGTCCGCGCATGTAAGATGAAGGCCCGCGAAAACCGGTTCCGGCTTCGCCCGGCGGCCGGGTTCCGGCCGGGTTTCCCGTTTTGGCGTCCATCCGGGCGCGGCTCCACATCCAGAGGAATAACCCATGAAACTCACCGTGATTGGCGGCGGAAGCTCCTATACCCCCGAACTCCTCGACGGACTCTTCTCGCGGCTGGACAAGATTCCCGTGAGCGAGGTCTGGCTCATGGACAAGAACCCCGAACGGCTCGCCATCAACCGCGCCTTTGCCGGACGGATGGCCGAGGGACACGGGAACCCTTTCACGGTCCACGCGACCGGCGACCTGCGCGAGGCGGTGCGCGACGCCCGCTACGTCATCACCCAGATCCGGGTGGGCGGGATGCAGGCGCGGATCAACGACGAGAAGCTCGGGCTGCGCCACGGGATCGTGGGGCAGGAGACGACGGGGGTGGGCGGGTTTGCCTGCGCCCTGCGCACCATTCCGCGGATTCTCGAGGTGGCGCACGCCATGGAGGAGCTGGCGCCCGGGGGCTTCCTGGTGAACTTCACCAACCCGGCGGGGATCAACACCGAGGCGGTCCTCAAGCACAGCAAAATCCGCACGGTCGGGCTGTGCAACGTGCCCATCGGCATGATCATGGAGGTCATCAAGCACTTCGGCGGCGAGGTGCCGGAGGTCGAGCTGGACTATGTCGGGCTCAACCACCTCTCCTGGGTGCGGAAGTTCACGGTGAAGGGCGGGGACGTGACGCAGGCCGTGCTGGAAAAATTCATCGAGCACGCCGCCGAGGAGTGGGAGGTTGAGGAGGTCCGCGAGAACATGATCACGGCCATGCGGCGGATCAACATGTTCTGCAACTACTACCTCCAGTATTTCTACAGCACCCCCTCCGTGCTCGCGTCGCTCAAGGCCAAGCCCTGCACGCGCGGCGAGGAGGTCGTGAAGGTGGAGGAGACCCTCTTCGACAAGTACCGGGACCCGGAACTGAAGGAGAAGCCCGAGGAGCTGGGGAAACGCGGGGGCGCGCACTACTCGACCGCCGCGTTCCTCCTTGTGGACGCCATTGAAAACAACCGCGGCAGCCGCCAGATCGTCTGCTGCCGCAACAACGGGGCCATCCCGACGTTTGACGACGATGTGTCGGTCGAGGTGCCCGCCATCATCACCTCGGAGGGGGCGAAGGCCATCCCGCAGGCGGCCCCCGCGCCGGTGATCCGGGGCCTCATGCAGAACATCAAGGCCTATGAGTCCCTGACCGTGGAGGCGGCGGTGCGCGGCGACCGCAAGGCGGCCTTTGAGGCGATGCTGCTGCACCCGCTGATGCCGGACGCCAACGGGTGCGCGGCCCTGCTGGACGAGCTGCTGGAGATCAACCGCCCCCATCTTGAAGGAACGTTTTTCTAGGCGCGCAGTGTGCCGGACCATGACCAACCGAGAAAAGGAGCCCGACGCATGACACAGCAGGCCATTTGCGAGACGACCCTTCCCGGACGCGGCCCGGACAAGCGGGGCAAGGTGCGCGACATCTATGACCTGGGGGACCGGCTGCTCATCGTGGCCACGGACCGGCTTTCCGCCTTTGACTGGGTGAACCCCGTGGGGATTCCCGACAAGGGCCGCATCCTCACCGCCATTTCCCTTTTCTGGTTCGAACAGGTGGGCGGCGTCTGCCGGAACCACCTGATCTCGGCGGACATCGCCGATTTCCCGGTGGAGTTTCAGGCGCACCCGGAGATCTTCGCGGGGCGCTCCATGCTCGTGCGCAAGTGCGCCATTTTCCCCGTGGAGTTTATCGTGCGCGGCTACCTTGCCGGCAGCGGGCTCAAGGAATACCGCCAGCAGGGCACCGTCTGCGGCATCCGCCTGCCGGAGGGCCTGGTGGAGGCGAGCCGGCTGGACACGCCGATCTACACCCCCTCCACCAAGGCCGAGTCCGGGCACGACATCAACATCAGCCCGGAGGAGGCGGGGCGCATCATCGGGGAGGACTGGAACCGCCGGGCCTCCGGCGCCGCCCTCGAAATCTACGGGAAGGCCCGCGACATCGCAGCGGCCCGGGGGGTCCTGCTCTGCGACACCAAATTCGAGTTCGGCGTTCTGGACGGCGAGCTGATGCTTGCCGACGAGATTCTCACGCCGGACTCCTCGCGGTTCTGGCCGGCGGACAGTTACGCGCCGGGCCGGCCGCAGCCCAGCTATGACAAGCAGTTTGTCCGCGACTACCTTGAGACGACGGGATGGGACAAGAACTCGCCCCAGCCCCCGCTGCCGGAGGAGGTTGTGCTGCGGACGCGCGAGAAGTATTTGGAAGCCTACACCAAGCTCACCGGGCGGAAGGATCTGTAAGTGTCAGACTCACATACGGGGCGGGAAACCGCCCTTCCGGCGCCGGCCGCGGGCACGGCCGGCACCGGATTCGATGATGACCGCATGCGCGATGAATGCGGTGTGTTTGCCGTGCACGGGCACCCCGAGGCCCCCAAACTCATCTACCTCGGCCTCTACGCCCTGCAGCACCGGGGCCAGGAGGGCGCCGGCATCGTCTGCGCGCGCGACGGCGCCCTGACGGCGCACCGCGGCGTGGGGCTCGTGGCGGACATCTTCAAACCGCACCGCCTCGCCCGCGTCGCGGGCGACCGGGGCATCGGCCATGTCCGGTACTCCACCTTCGGCGCCAGCAACCTGCGCAACGTGCAGCCCCTCGTGGTGGACTATGCCCGCGGTTCCATGGCCGTGGCGCACAACGGCAACATCACCAACGCCGCCGTGCTCCGCGAGACCCTGGAGGAGGAGGGCGCCATCTTCCAGGCCACCACGGACAGCGAGGTGATCCTGCACCTCCTCTCCCGATCGAAGAAGGAGACCTTCACCGAGTGCCTGGCGGAGGCCCTCGCCAAACTCGTGGGCTCCTACTCCGTTGTGGCCACGGACGGCAAAGTGGTCGTGGCGGCGCGCGACCCCCTCGGCTTCCGGCCCCTGTGGCTGGGCAAGCTGGACGACGCCTGGGTTGTCGCCAGCGAGACCTGCGCCCTGGACATCATAGACGCCGAGTGGGTCCGGGAGATCGAGCCCGGCGAGGTCGTCACCATCAGCGACGAGGGCGGCGTCACATCCTGGCACCCCTTCCCGAAGGCGGCGCCCAGGCAGTGCGTCTTCGAGTTCATCTACGTCGCGCGGCCCGACAGCGTGATCTTCGGGCGCAGCGTGGACGAGGTGCGCAAGAACCTCGGGCGCGCCCTGGCCCGCCAGGCGCCGGTGGACGCGGACATTGTCATGGCGGTCCCCGACTCCAGCAATCCCGCGGCCCTCGGGTACTCCCACGAGTCGGGGCTGCCCTTTGACATGGGCTTCATCCGCAACCACTATGTGGGGCGCACGTTCATCGAGCCGGACCAGGGCATCCGCGACTTCGGGGTGAAGATCAAGCTGAACCCCGCCCGCAACGCCGTCGAGGGGAAGCGGATCGTCCTTGTGGACGACAGCATCGTCCGGGGGACCACGGCCCGCAAGATCATCACCATGCTGCGGCGCGCGGGGGCGCGGGAGGTCCATTTCCGGGTCGCCTCGCCGCGGATCATCAACTCCTGCCACTACGGGATTGACACGCCGAACAAGACCAAGCTCATCGCCCACAACATGAGCGTGGAGGAAATCCGCGACTTTCTCGGCGTGGACTCCCTCGCGTATCTGGAGCTGGACGCCCTCCTGGGCGCCACCGGCTGCGACCCCGCCTCGTTCTGCGCGGCGTGCTTCACGGGCGCATACCCCACGGCGGTCCCGGACGACTTCGTGTCGCGCAACCACAACACGCGCCATGTGGACCACAGCAACGATGCCATGAACCCCTAGCCCCCCGGCGGGGGCAGGCGGAAAGCAAAAGAAAAGCCGCCTTCGGAACCGTGGTTCCGAAGGCGGCTTGTGCCGTTAAGGGAAGCCTGCGTCAGGCGGTGGCCCCGCCCTTCGCGCCGCCGCGGCGGTGCCGTCCGCCCGCATCCTGAACCGCGCGCCCCTCGCTCTTGCCGATGGTGGGGCGTTTCCAGTCCTGGAAGAACAGGACGATGGGGCTTGCGATGAAAATGGAGGAGTAGGTGCCCACCAGGATGCCGATGGTGAGGACGATGGCGAAGTCCTGGATGGCCGCGCCGCCGAAGATCGCGAGCACCACGGTGACAAACAGCGTGGTCAGCGAGGTGAGCAGCGTGCGGCTCAGGGTGACGTTGATCGCCCCGTTGAGCACGGTCATGAACTTGATGCCCTTGCCGCGGGACTTCTCCATGTCCTCGCGCACCCGGTCGAACACCACGATCGTGTCGTTGATCGAGTAGCCCAGGATGGTGAGCAGCGCCGCGATGACGCCCATGGAAATCTCGCCGCCGAGCAGGGAGAAGGCGCCCACGGTGAAGAGAAGGTCGTGGACCAGCGCCAGCACCGCGCCCAGGGCGAAGCGGAGCTCGAAACGCACCCAGACATAGCCGATGATGAAGACCAGCGCCCAGAACAGCGCGTTCAGGGCGTCCCAGCGGAGCTGCGCCCCCACGGCCGGGCCGACGGTCTGCTCGTCCTCAATCGCCACGTCGCCGGGGGCCTTGCCGGGAGTCAGCGGAAGCAGCGTCTCCTGGATGCGCTCGGCCACGGTGCGCACCGTTGCCGCCGCACCGTCCACGCCCGCGGTCGTCTCGCGGGTCACGTCGCCCACGCGGATGATGAAAAGGTTGGGCCGGTTGGCCTCGTCCGAGGTCTCCTGCACGACGGGGTTGCTGAACCCGGCGGAGGTGAGGGCCGAGCGCACCTGGTCAACGGGGACCTGGGTCTCCGAGTTCAGCGAGAGCAGCAGGTTGGTTCCCTGGCGGAAATCCACGCCGAAGTTGTCCATGCCGCGGGTGAAAAACCAGCCCAGCCCCGCAACGACGCAGGCGAGGCTGACGGAGATGACGACCTTGCGGACCTGCATGAAGCCGATGCCGGGGTTGGCCGGCACCATCGCCAGCATCCGGCACTGGGTGAGCAGCTTCCGCTCCAGGGCGAAGTCAACCAGGCCCTTGGTCAGGACGAGGGACACGAACAGGGTGGAGCAGATGCCGATGCTGAGCGTCAGGGCGAAGCCCTGGATTGGGCCGGTGCCGAACTGCATGAGCACGGCGCCCGCGATGAGCGTGGTCAGGTTGGCGTCAAGGATGGTGATGCCCGCGCGCTTGAAGGCGCTCTCAATGGAGGCCAGGACCGTGTGGCCGAGGCGCAGCTCCTCGCGGATGCGCTCGTAGATGAGCACGTTGGCGTCCACCGCCATGCCCATGGTGAGCACCAGGCCCGCGATGCCGGGAAGCGTGAGCGTGAGGTTGAAGTACGCCATGGCCGCGATGATGAGCAGGGCGTTTGCGATGAGGCCCAGGATCGCGATGATGCCGAGGCCCTGGTAGTAGAACACCATGAAGACGCCGACCAGCGCAAGGCTCGCCAGGGAGGAGGTGACGCCCTTGCGGACCGTGTCCGCGCCCAGGCTCGCGCTGACGGTGCGGGTGAACTCCTCGCGCACCGGGATGACCATGGAGCCCGAGTTGAGTGCGATGGCCAGGTCGCGCGCCTCCTCGCCCTCGAAGTTGCCGGAAATCTGGCCGCGGCCGGCGATGCGGTCGCGGATGGTCGGCGCGGAGACCACGACATCGTCCAGAACGATCGCCATGGGGTTGCCGATGTTGTTGCCCGTGGCCTCGGCGAAGGCCTCGCTGGCCGCCCCGTTGAAGGCGAAAAGAATCTGCCAGTAGGGCGGATTGGACTCGTCCGGGAGCGCCCCGGCGGAGGCCAGCCCCTCGCCGGAGGCGATGGGTTTCTTGTCCAGCACATAGAGCTGGTACTCCTGCACCTCCTCATAGGGCTTGGGCTTCTGGCTGAAGGCCACGATCTTGTCCTCGGGGATGACCCCGGTCTCGGCCGCCTTCGCCAGCACGCGCTCGACGCGCTCGTAGTTCTCCAGGGTGACGGTGAGCGCGTCGGCCCGCAGGGCCGAGAGCTTCACGAAGGGAAGAAACTCCTCCGGGAACGCGTCCCGGATTGCGCCGAACACCTGCTGCGCGGCGTCCGGGCCGGCCACGATGTGGAAATTGAGCATGGCCGTCTTGGTGATCAGGTTCTTCGCGCGCTGGACGTCCTTCTCGCCGGGAAGCTGAATCTGGATCTGGGTGGTCCCCAGCGCCTGAATCACCGGCTCCTTCGCCTCGAAGTCGTTGACGCGGCGCGTGATCTGGTCCAGCACCGTCTGCTGGATTTCCTTCTCAATGTTCGCGTCGCTCCAGTCGTTGTCGCGGTACTCCTTGAGGCGCTCCGGTTCCATGTCGTTGATGTCAAACCCCAGCACCATGTGGATGCCGCCCTGGAGGTCGAGGCCGAGGTTGATCACCCGGCTCCGGTCGCACTGCGCCCAGCGCTTGACGCCGAGCATCTGCCGCTCGAAGTAGCCCGCCCGCTTGCGCGCAAGCTGGTCGTCCTCCGCCTGCCAGGCGGCCAGGCGCGCCTCGCGGGTCTCCTCCGAGAGGACCATCCACCCGATGGTCGGGTAGACGTAGTAGGCGGCCATAGCGAGCACGCCCCAGATAAGGATTGTCCGATAGATGTTCTTGGCCATGAGAAACTCCACTGATGCCGAATGTTCGGAATGGTCGCGGTCATCCGGGGCGGAACCCGGAATGGTTTACTTTCCTGTGCTCTTGGGCTCCACCTTCGCGATGGCCGCCCGCAGAAACTCCATGGTCACATTGTCGTCCACGCGCAGGATCACCCGGTCCTCGCTGAGGTTGACCACCGTGCCGCACACGCCGCCCGTGGTGATCACCGCGTCGCCGCGCTCCACGGAGGCCAGCATCTGCCTGCGCTCCCGCTCGCGCTTCTGCTGCGGGCGGATCATGAGAAAGTACATGATTGCGAAAAAGATCACCAGCATGGGCAGCATGCCGCCCAGGGCGCTCTGGGGCGCGGCCCCCCCGGCGGGGGCGTCCGCAGCCTGCTCAACTGCCTGCGCGGTCAAAAATCTCCACACGTGGATTGTCCTCCTGTTGGGGTAACCGTCTCCCGGGGAAGGTCAGACACCATCTTCCCCGCGGTAAGACTGGAGAAAAGCGTCTTTGAACTCCCTGAAGCGCCCCTGCCGGATGGCGGCACACGCCCGGGACGCCAATTGTAGCATAAAGCAAATGTTGTGTAAAGTATTCAGACGCAGGGCGAGGATCTCCCCCGCCCGGAACAGGTGCGAAAGGTAGGCCCGGCTGTACCGCGCGCAGACCGGGCACGGGCATTCGGGGTCGAGGGGGCCGAAGTCCCGCGCGTGGCGCGCGTTTTTGATGTTCACCCGCCCCGCCCGCGTGAACAGCGTCCCGTTGCGCGCGTTGCGCGTCGGCATCACGCAGTCGAACATGTCCACCCCCAGCTCAATGCCCGTCAGGAAGTCGTCCGGCGCGCCCACGCCCATGAGGTATCGGGGCCGGTCCTCCGGGAGGACGGCGGCGCTCCAGGCCACGGCGGCGGCCATTTCCGCCTTCCCCTCCCCCACGCTCACCCCGCCGATGGCGTATCCTGGAAACCCGATTTCCACCAGGGACTCCGCGCATTCCCGCCGCAGGGCCTCGTGGGTGCTCCCCTGCACAATGCCGAACAGGGCCTGCGAACCGCTGCGGGTCTCCTCCCACCGCGTCTTGCAGCGCCGGGCCCACGCCAGGGTGCGCCGCATGGAGGCCGCCGCCCGGTCAAAGGGGGCGGGGTACTCCGTGCATTCGTCGAGGCACATGATGATGTCCGCGCCGATCCCCCGCTGGATGTCCATGGCGGATTCCGGCGAGAAAAAGTGGCGGGACCCGTCGAGATGGCTCTGAAAGGCCACCCCCTCGTCCGTCACCTTGTTCAACTCGGCAAGACTGAACACCTGGAACCCGCCGGAGTCGGTGAGGACGGGGCGGTCCCACTGCATGAAGCGGTGGACGCCGCCGGCCGCGCGCAGGGTCTCCACGCCGGGCCGGAGGTAGAGGTGATAGGCGTTCGCCAGGATGATCTCCGCGCCCAGCAGCTCGAGGTCCTCGGAACTCAGGGCCTTCACGGTCGCCTGGGTGCCCACGGGCATGAAGACCGGGGTCTCCACCGTGCCGTGGGGCAGCGTGAGCCGCCCGGAACGGGCGGCGCAGCCAGGGTCGCGCGCCTCGACGCAAAAACGCATGTCACCATCCATGGGCCGGGGGCCTTTCAAAAGGGAACGCCGCCGGACCGCTCGGCGTCCGGCGGCGTGCAAATCACTGCATGGGAACGGGTTACTTCTTCTCGATGGTTTTGGGGACGACCTGGTCGTAGTTCGGGTCGGCCTTCAGCTCTCCCTCCCCCGCCGCCCACTTCAGGTTGTCCGCGATGAGCTTCTTGAACACGTCGGCCTCCCACACGGCATCGTTGTGGCCGAGGCCGTTGTACAGCACACGGCCCTGCCCGTAGGCGCGGCACCAGATGATCGGGTAGTCGGGCATGTTGTATTTTTCCTGCCGCTCGCGCGTCTTGTCCCCCACCTCCAGCAGCGCCAGCACGTGCATCTTCCCGGTGTTCAGGTTCTTGTTGATGTACCACTCCTCGAAGGCCGCCCAGCCGTCGGGCAGGCTGGCAATGGCCGGATGGCCCGGACTCGTTATGCGCAGGGCGCCCTTGAACTGCTGGCCGTGGGTGTCAAACTCGCCGCCAATCATCTCGATGTAGCTGCTGACCTCGCCCTCCTTGCTGTGGAAGGAGTCCGTGGCGGAGTGCAGGCCGACAAACGACCCGCCCGCGCTGATCCAGTCCAGCAGCTCCTTCAGGCCGTTCTCGCCCATGGGGGGCTGGCCGTCGGTGCCCTCCTCGGTCAGGAACCCGGTGGTGTAGAAGATCACCGTCTTGTAGTTCTTGAGGTTCTCGGCGGTGATCAGGCTGGCGTCCTTGGTGCATGTCAGCTCAATGCCCATCGCCTTGCACACTTCCGTGAGCACTTTCTCCGCCACGCTGGGCTGGCCGTTCTCCTGCTTGATCGCGCTGTGCTCGAATCCCGCCGACTTGCTCAGGAAAAGCATCTTCGCGGGCGGGTCGGCGGCATGGGCGGCCGCGCCCGTCAGGCACACAACGGCCACAAGGGCCAGGGAAAGCGCAGATCGCATGGTTTTTCCTCCGGGCGCCCGCGGGCGCCGGTTGACAACTCCGTCCGTCAGACGGTGTATAGTGTAGGGCATGCCGGGGCCGCAGTCAAATGGGCCGGCCCGGTTGAAGCGGGGCGGCGGTATCGCGGAAAATGGGCGGGAACGGCAGCCGGGAGCCGCAGGCATGGCATCGGTTTCGGACATACCCAATGTGAGGATTTTGCCCGACGACGTGGCAAACAAGATCGCCGCCGGGGAGGTCGTCGAGCGCCCCGCCTCCGTGGTGAAGGAGCTGGTGGAGAACGCCCTCGACGCGCGGGCCACCCGCGTTGTCGTGCGCATTGTGGCGGCGGGCCGCCAGCTCATCGAGGTGCAGGACAACGGCCACGGCATGTCGGAGCAGAACGCCCTGCTGGCCATCGAGCGGCACGCCACGAGCAAAATCCGGTCCGCCCAGGACCTGGACGCCATCAAGACCCTCGGGTTCCGGGGGGAGGCCCTCGCCAGCATCGCCTCCGTGTCGCGTTTTCTCCTCACCACGCGCCGCGCCGCCGACGCCGAGGGCACCCGCCTGCGGGTGGACGGCGGCGTGCTGCGGACCGTGGAGAAGACCGGCGCGCCCCCCGGCTCGATGGTTTCCGTGAACCGGCTGTATTTCAACACCCCCGTCCGCGCGAAGTTTCTCAAGGGCATCGCCACGGAGCTGGGGCACTGCATTGACGTGGTCCAGCGCCACGCCTTCGCCCACGAGGGCGTCGCCTTCCAGCTTTTCCACAACGACAAGGCGCTGCTGGACATCCCCGAGCGTGCCACCCTGCGCGAGCGCGTCGCCCTGATCTGGGGGCTCGCCTTCTCCCGCGAGATGGTGGAGGTGGACGCCGAGGAGGGCGGGTTCCGCGTGCGCGGGCTCGTGGGCAGTCCCGGCCTCACCCGCACCGGGCGCTCCCACCAGTTCTTCTTCATCAACGGCCGCCCGGTGGTCAACCGGGTGCTTCAATACGGGCTGGCGGACGCCTACCGCGGCCTGCTGACCGTTGGCCGCCATCCCGTGGGCCTGCTCCTGATCGAGGCCAACCCCCGGCTGGTGGATGTCAACATCCACCCCACCAAGCGCGAGGTGCGCTTCCGCGAGGACCGCGGAGTGCATGACGCCGTCATGGGCGCCGTGCGCGGCGCCCTCGCCCGCGTGGCGGCGTCGTCTCCCCGGGAACCCCTCCCCTCCCCCGCCCCGGTTTCACCGGACTTCACAGAAGGGGATCCGGGGGAGGTCTTTCGTCCGTATGCGCCCTCCCCGGGCGGATTCTCGCCGCCGCCGTCGCGCGGGGCGGAGCCCCCGCCTGCGGCGGTTCAGGGAATGCTCATCCCCCGGCGCCAGGATCCTTTGGAGCAGGCGGGCAGGACGCCCGCGCCGCCGCCCGTGCCCGGGACAGCGCCCGCTGTGCAACCCGGGAGCGATGCCCTTTCGGAGGAGGCGGCCCACGGATTGGACGCCGTGTCGCCGGACGCGCTGTATGAACCCGTGGGCGACCTGCCGGACGCCCCGATCCAGGTCTTCGACACCTATCTGATCGTGCCCTCGGAAAACCGCCTCCTGATCATTGACCAGCACGCGCTCCATGAGCGCCTGAACTATGAGGAGCTGCGGGCGGAGCTGACGGACCGGGGCTACGCCTCGCAGCAGCTTGCCGTGCCGCTCGTGCTGGAGGTGGCCCCGTCCCAGATCGCGCAGGTGGAGAAGCATCTGGATCTTTTCGCCCGGCTGGGGGTGGAGATGGAGTCCTTCGGCGGCAACACCTTTCAGGTCACCGCCGTCTGCCACCTCTACGAGGAGTCCATGGTGGGGGACCTCGTGTTCCGGGTGCTGGACGAGCTGGCCCAGGGCAACCTTTTCGGCCGCGACAGCCTCATGGACGACATGCTGCGCCTGGCCACCCGCGCCTGCAAGGCGTCGGTGCGGGCCGGGGAGCCCCTCACGCCGGAGGAGCGCAAAAACCTGCTGGCGGGGCTGCGCCGGCTACAGCCGCCCTACACCTGCCCCCACGGCCGCCCCATCATTGTGGAACTGACCCGGCGCCAGATGGAGAAAAGCTTCCGGAGGATTCAGTGAGGCCGGTGCTTGCCGTGGTGGGGCCGACGGCCTCCGGGAAAACCCGCCTGTCCCTCGAACTGGCGGAGCGCCTCAACGGGGAGATTGTGTCCGCCGACGCCATGCAGGTCTACCGGGGCATGGAGATCGGCACCGCCGCGCCCACGCCGGAGGAGCGCGGCCGCGCCCCGCACCATCTGGTGTCCTTCCTTTCCCCCGACACGCTCATGGCCGCCGGGCGTTTTCAGAAGGAGGCGCGGGAGTGCCTCCGCGACATCCAGGCGCGGGGCCGCACCGCGCTCGTCGTCGGCGGGTCGGGACTGTATGTCCGCGCCCTGCTGGACGGGTTGTTCGAGGGGCCGGGCCGGGATGAGGCCCTGCGCGCCCGGCTGCGGGAGGAGGCGAATACCCTGGGGAACGCCGCCCTCATGGCGCGCCTGCGGGACGTGGACCCGGACTATGCGGCCATGCTGTCCAGTGAGAACGACGTCGTGCGGGTGGTGCGCGCGCTGGAAGTGCACGCCCTTACGGGAATCCCCTATTCGCGCCTGCACGCCGCCCACCGGGAGCGGCCCGACCGGATTCCCGCCCTGCAAATCGGGGTCGCGCCGCCCCGGGACCTGCTGTATGACCGGATCAACCGGCGGGTGGACGAGATGATCGCCGCCGGATGGGTGGACGAGGTGCGCGGTCTGGTCGCGGCGGGCCACGAGGGGCACCTGGAGCGCATCAAGGCCCTGGGCTACCGGGAGATCGCCGCGTATCTTCGCGGGGAGCAGTCCCTGGAGGAGGCTGTGGAGGCGGTCAAACGGCACCACCGGCGCTACGCCCGCCGCCAACTCTCGTGGTTCCGCGCGGACAAGCGGGTCAGGTGGCTGGACCCGTCGGATGTTCCGGCCGCAGTGGACGCAGCCCGGGCGTTTTGGGCGCGCTTCCTAGAAGAGGAGACTGTACCCGACGGCGAGGGAGAGGGTGGTGGCGGAGACGGTGGACCCCTTCCCCAACAGTGAGAAGGGCTCGTTTCCGCGCCCCGTGTCCGTCTGGGTGTGCCTGGGCGCCCAGATGCCCGTCACATGAACGTGGTGCCGCTCGTTGATCCTGTGCGTCACCCCCAGGGTCCAATGCTGGTCCGGCGTGACGGGCACCAGCATCGCCACGAGCACATGGTCGTCATGGATGGGGCTGTTCGCGTAGGCGTAGCCGCCCATGAGCGTCCAGCGCTCGTGCAGCCGCCACTCCGCGCCGAATTTCACCCCGTGCTGGTCCCGCCAGCCGAAGCCGCCCTTTGAAAGGAGGTCGCCCCCGTAGGTGGCGATGCCGGCCCAGTGGAGCCATTTGTAGTCCAGTGTCAGCTCCACCCTCTCAGACACCCGCCACGCGACGCCCGTTTGCAGGGTCTGGGGCGTGTCCAGGGCGTTGCGCAGCAGGTCCCCGTAGTCCTTCATGGTCTGAGTCCAGTGGCGGGACACATAGTTCAGGCCCCAGGCCCACCGGTCCCACTTCTTGTACAGGCCCAGCCCGAACCCCGCGCCCAGGGCGTTCTCCCACGCGCGGTTGGCCTCGGCCCCGGAAAAGGACAGCGTCAGGTGGTCCGTGCGCAGACGCGACAGCGACCCGTGCAGTCCGAGGCCCACCGACCAGCCGCCGCCCAGGTCGTGCGCGTAGGCCAGCACCCCCCGCATGTGCTGGTAGCTCAGACGGCGGTCCACATTCCCCCCCGCCAGGCGGGTGAGCCAGGTGCGGGAATGGGGATAGTCCACCCCCGCCCCGCTGGGCACGAAGAGCCCGCCACCCAGAGCGCCCGTCTCCAGCGGCCACACAAAGCCCGACGCCACCAGATTGCCCGTCACCTCGGACTCCAGAGTGCCCTCGAAGCGGTTCCCGATGACGCCCCGCGGATGGGCCTCGAAGTCGCTGAACACGCTGTACCAGTTCACGTCCACCCTCCGCTCCAGGTCCACCATCGCCGCCGGGTTCATGTAGCTCCACCAGGAGCTGCGCGGGCTCGCCACGCCGCTGGAGGCCCGGCCCAGTTGCTGGGCGTCGTTTCCGAGGAGGAACGCCCCCTCCCCCGCCGAAGCGGCCGGGCACAACAGGACGGGCGCGCAGAAGGCCGCCGCCAGCAGCGCGGAACGGGACAGGACGCGGGGAAAGAACCGGAGCGCGGGGGCGGAAGGCATGACTGCTCCTTGGACAAACGGGCTTGGGGGCACTGCGAAAAGAACCGCAGTCTACCCGAAGGAGCCCGGTGCCCGCAAGACCAGTGTGGCTGTCAACCCCTAGAACAGGTAACTGTACCCAAGGGCGACGGAGACGGCGCCGGAGGAGACGGTGCTGCCCTTGCCCAGCAGGGAGAAGGGCTCGTTGCCCCGGCCCGTGTCCGTCATGGTGTGGTGCGGGGCCCACACGCCGACCAGGTGGATTTCGTTCTTTTCGTTGATCTTGTGGGTCACGCCGGCGGTCCAGTGGTGCTCCACGTTTACCGGCACCAGGGCGCTCAGAAGGACATGGTCCTCGTGGATGGGCGAGTTGGCGTAGGAGTACCCCGCCATGAGAATCCATTTGGCGTGGGCCTTCCACTCGACACCGAATTTGCCGCTGTGCTGGTCGCGCCACATGAAGCCGCCCTTGCCCATCAGATCGCCGCCGTAGGTGGGGATGCCCTCCCAGTTGAGCCACTTGTAGTCCAGGGTGAGCTCCAGCCGGTCGGTGGCCTTCCACGCCACGCCGGTCTGCACTGTTCGCGGAGTGTCCAGGGTGGATTTCAGCAGGTCCCCGTAGCCGCTCATGGACTCGGTCCAGTGCCGGGAGCTGTAGTTCGCGCCCCAGGACCATTTGTCCCAGCGCTTGAAAAGGCCGACGCCGAAGCCCGCGCCGAGGGCGTTGTCCCACTCGTGGCCCATCTCCGCGGCTCGGAAG
Source organism: Candidatus Hydrogenedentota bacterium (assembly GCA_033813475.1). GTDB lineage: Bacteria > Hydrogenedentota > Hydrogenedentia > Hydrogenedentales > CAITNO01 > JAAYBR01. The sequence continues at coordinate 984 of JAPXRP010000011.1, read as the reverse complement.
GAAAGGGTAAGGTGATCGGTCCGGAACCGGGACACGGACCCGTGAAGCCCCAGGCCGACCGACCAGCCGTCGCCAAGCTCCAGCCCGTAGGCCAGCACCCCGCGGATGTGCTGATAGGAAAGCCGCCGGTCGCAGTTCTGCCCCAAGAGTTGGCTGAACCAGGTGCGGGAATGGGGAAAATCCACGCCCGAGGCGCTCGGGATGAACACGCCGCCGCCCAGGGTGCCCGTGGACAGGGGCCAGATGAAGCCGGTGGACACGATGTTGCCGATCACCTCGGACTCCAGGGTGCCGTCGAAACGATTGCCAATAAGCCCGCGAGGGTGCAGTTCCACGTCTGTGAAGACGGTGTACCAGTTAATGTCGAAACGCCGGTCCAGTTCCACGATGGAGGCCGGGTTCATATAGCTCCAGTAGGCGCTGCGGGGGCTGGCCACGCCGCTGGAGGCCCTCCCGAGCTGCTGCGCATCGTTGCCCAGAAGGAACACGCCCTCATTGGCCAGCGCAGGGAGTGCCAGGCATCCCAGCAGGAGGATGGCGAAAAACGGGGTATACGTGCCTTTCCGGACCGTGCGCGTAAAGAGTGTCATAGGTGAGGTTTCCCGTGGGGTATGAAGCCAGGCCGTCCCTTGCTGGGAGAGATTCTACCCCAGGAAAAACAGGAAAATCAACGAAATTGTTTTTATCTAATAACGAGAAATAATCAGAATTAGTAAATAGGGCAAGAAAACAAAGAAACAGGGCACCTGGACGGGCCAAGCACCCTGCGGAAATGTCTATGGGAGAAGCCTACCGCTGGTTGGTTTGCTCCCGCTCCAGTTCCTCCTGGTATTCCACGGTGTAGCGGGCGGCGGGGAAGACCTCCAGTCGCTTCTTGGGGATGGGCTTGCCGCTTCCTTCGCAGACGCCAAAGGTGCCGCTCTTAATGCGGAGCAGGGCCTCATTGATCTCCATCAGACGCTCCGAGGCGTTGCTGGCAATGTT
>JAPXRP010000010.1:0-44139 GCA_033813475.1 Candidatus Hydrogenedentota bacterium | reverse complement strand
ACAGCGCCCCCACCAGGCCCATCCAGGGCAGGAAGGCGTCGTTGAGGAACAGCCAGGACGAGGCGGGCAGGTAGGCCCTGTCGATGAGCATGCCGAGGGCCGCGAGCACGCCGATGGCGGCGGGGACCAGCGCGGCGGCGCGCCACACGACGCCGCGGGCGCGGGCGGTGCGCCCGGCCGTCAGCGCGACGGCCGGCCAGATCACCAGCATGGACGCGTACAGACGGGCGTTGTGCTCGCGAACACCCGACAGGGACAGCAGGTACCGCCAGGCGGCGTCGGCCTCGAAATGGAGCGCGAAGCCGCAGAGCATCAGGCAGACAAAGGACGCCGCGTGTCCGGCCTGGTTGCTGGACGCGGGGCCGCCGGCCTGCGCGCTGCGGTGCAGCAGCCGCGCCGAAAGACCCCAGCACGCCGCCACTGCGGCCCAGCAAAGGAAGGGCAGGTTGGCCAGGGGCCGGAAGATGCCCGCGTGCATGGGCAGGGCGGTGAAGAGGCCGCCCACCGCCAGGGACAGCAGCACCAGACCCGCCACCGCGCGGTGCGCGGCGCCAAAACGTGTGCCGAACCACAGGAGGACGAGTCCCTCCACCGCCCAGGCCGCCCCCGCCAGCATCGCCCCGTCCTGTTTCGTGAGTCCCCCCATGACCCCCGCCCAGCGCACAAACTCCAGACGGGTTGTCACCAGAAGCAGGGCGGCGGCGATGCACTCCAGCACCACCTGCTGTCTCGCGTCGCCCTCCCCGTCCCGCGGCTTCCGGGCAAGATAAACCATGACGCTCATCAGAAACAGGTATGGCAGAAACGCCTCATTCAGGAAAAGCGGCCGGACCGCCGCCGCCCACCCGTGCAAGCCGAGAAATGACACCACGAGCGCCACGGACAGGGGCACCAGCCCGGCTTCCCGCCAACGCCCCCCCCTGCGCCCCCCGATCCAGGCGACAAACAGCGACATCATCGCCCACAGGAACAGCAGGGTCTCGATGCGGTGTTGGGTCCACAGCGCGAGGTGCGCGCCGTTGTACTGCCACGCCAGCGCCGACTCCAGACTGAGCGCCCCGCCGAACAGGGCCAGGGTCCCGGCCAGCACCGCCCCGGTGAACAGGCGGCTTTCTTCCGCCCACCGCGCCAGGGGCCTGCGCCCGGCGAAGAACGCCGCCGCCGCCCAGGCCGCCGTCACCAGCATCCACGAGGCGAAGGGCGCGTTGAGGACCAGCCGGAACGGCGCGTCGTGCATCGGCACACGGTAGAGCAGCCCGCCCGCGGACAGCGCCAGCGCCAGCGTCCCGCCCGCCAGGGTCCAGACATTCTGGAAGCGCCCCGCGATGAAGACCAGCGCGAATCCCTGGAGCGCCCACATGAGCGGGATGCCGTAGACCCGCATCTGCACGGGCACCGCCGCCACCATCAGCAGGATTGCCACCACCAGCAGGCACTCCGCCATGGGCCGGTCGCCCCGCACGCGCACCGTCCACAGCAGGTGCAGCGCCACGGCGAACAGCGCCTGCGCCGCCAGCAGCCACCCCAGCACGCCGGGGTTCAGGGTGTGCAGGCTCATGTACAGCGCGTAGAACCCGTGCGCGGCGTTCGCCGCCACCAGCGTCATCTCGGGCACGCGCCCCGGCGCGCGGCGCACCAGGCCGAACACCGTCGGCACGAGGAGGAAGAAGACGTAGAAGAGCATGGCATACAGCACCGCCGGCCGCTGGAACTCCGCAGAGTAGGAGGACGTGTGCCACATCTGGTAGAGCGCCGTCACGCAGGTGAAGGCCGTCACGTTCACCCACCGCCACCGCCGCGCCAGCGAGGTGCCGAAGGCCACCAGCGACAGAACGAACAGGTAGGGGAAAAACGCGTCGGGCCGGTTCTCGCCTGTGGAAAGCAACACCGGGCTGGCATAGCCGCCCAGCAGCGCGATGAGCGCCAGCGCCTGCGCGTTGTTCCACACCGACAGCCCCACCGCCCCCAGGGTCACCAACACCGCCAGCGGCAGCGCCGCGCCGGGGGTCAGCAGGTGGTACAGATGCACCGACGCGAACACCGTTCCGTACAACCCCGCCAGTCCGCCTCCGGACAGGCTGTGGAAGAGCACCGGATAGCCCCGCCGCCGGCCGAGCTGGCCCAGGCCCATCGCCGCGAGGGAAACCGCCGCCGTCATCGCCAGACGCCCCGCCGGGCCTATCCACGCGTTGTCAAAGGCCATCTTCAGGAAGAGGGCCGAAGCCACCAGCATCATCGCCACCCCCGCCCACACAATGCCCCGCATCCCCAGCATCATCTCCAAACCCCGTCCCGTGATTTCCTGGGACATGACCGGAGGTTTGGGCGCTTCGGGGGACGCGGTTTGCACCCGCGCTGCTGCGGGCACGGGGGCGGACACTGCGGGGGGTTCCACGCGCGGTGTCGCGGGAGGGGGGATTTGCGCCGGCACGGGCTGCGGGGGCGTGACGACCGGTTCCGCCGGCATCGGCGGCGGGGCGACCGGCTTCTTTGGCGCGGCAGGCGCGGCCGCCACAGCGGGAGAGACCGGCGGGGACTCGGCCCGCGTCTCCGGCGGTGGCACCGTCTGCCGGTTGGCCCGCTGTTCAAGGATACGCAGGGCGTTTTCCAAATCCGCCACCCGCCGACCCAGCGAGAACGACCGGAACATGCCCACATACCCCGCCACCAGCCCGCCCACGACAACGAGCACGACAAGTATCGCGGCGCCCATGACCCTTTCCTTTCCCTGTTGCCGACCGGGGCGGGGACTTCCCCGCCGCAACTGTTAGACGTCTAACGGTAGGATACCCCTTTTTCACGCCCGTGTCAATACCCCGGCGGCCCTTCTTCACAAGAAAACGCCCCGGCCCCGGAAACTCCGGGGACGGGGCGTTCGTGCCAGCCGCTTTCAGACGGGGCGCGGGGCTTACCCCTTGAGGTTTCCGTTCTTCACGCGGGTCTTCAGAATCTTGAAGGCCACGCTGTCCGCCAGGGCGAGGAAGGAGGCGGTGATGATGTTTTCGGACACGCCGACGGTGCTCCAGGACTCCATCGCGTCGCTGGACTCGATGAGGACGCGGGTCTTGGCCTGGGTGGCCAGCTTGCCGTCGAGGATGCGCACCTTGAAGTCCTCCAGGTGCACCTCGCCGATCTCGGGATAATGGTCCTGGAGCGCCTTGCGCAGCGCCAGGTTGAGCGCGTCCACGGGGCCGTGGCCCTCGGCCACGGTGTGCCGCTCGGACCCGTCGGGCAGCGCCACCTTCACGGTGGCCTCGGACACGGGCCCGCCAACGGTGTTCTGGTTGACGTGGGCGTGGTAGCTCAGGGGGGTGAAGAAGGGCTCCGCCGCGCCCATGCCGCGCCGGATGAGCAGGATGAGGGACGCGTCGGCGCCCTCGAACTCGAAGCCCTCGTTCTCAAGCTGCTTCACCTGGCCGAGGATGCTCTTCGTCGCCGGGTCGCCCTTGTCGAGGACGATGCCCAGCTCCGCGGCCTTCTGGATGAGGCTGGACCGGCCGGACATCTCGCTGACGGCGATGCGGGTGGCGTTGCCGACCAGCGCGGGGTCCACATGCTCGTAGCTGGCCTTGCACTTGCGCACGGCGTCGGCGTGCATGCCGCCCTTGTGCGTGAAGGCGTCGCGGCCCACATAGGGCGCGCTGTCGCGCGGCGTCATGTTGGCCAGCTCGGCGACGAGGTGGCTCTTGCGCGTGAGCCGGGCAAGCTGGTCCGGCTTCAGCACGCTGAAGCCCATCTTGAGCTGGAGGTTTGGGATGATGGTGCACAGGTCCGCGTTGCCCGTGCGCTCGCCGTAGCCGTTCATCGTGCCCTGCACCTGCCGCGCGCCCGCGCGCACCGCCGCCAGCGCGTTGGCCACGGCGCAGCCCGAGTCGTTGTGCGTGTGGATGCCCACGCAGGCCCCGGGGAACCGCGCCGTCACCGCCGCCGTCGCCGCCTCCACCTCGAAGGGCAGGCGGCCGCCGTTGGTCTCGCACAGCACCAGCGCCTCCGCGCCCGCCTCCAGCGCCGTCGCCAGCACGGAGAGCGCGTAGTCCGCGTCCTCCGCGTGGGCGTCGAAGAAATGCTCGGCGTCGAGGAAGACGCGGCGCCCGTTGGCGGCCAGGTAGGCCACGGACTCCTCCACGATCTTCAGGTTGCGGTCGAGGGAGACCCCGAGAATCTCGCGCACATGGAGGGGCGAGGTCTTGGCGAAGATCGTGACCACGCGCGTCTCCGCGTCGAGCAGGGCCTTCAGGTTCGGGTCGTCCTCCGCCGCCATCTTCGGGTGGCGGGTGCTGCCGAAGGCGGCCATCTCGGCGTTCTTCAGGTTCAGGTCGCGCGTCCGCGCGAAGAGTTCCGCCGCCTTGGGGTTCGACCCCGGCTGTCCGCCCTCGATGTAGCGGATGCCGAGCGTGTCGAGGGCCTTCACCACGCGGAGCTGGTCGTCCGCGGAAAACTTGACGCCGGGCCCCTGGGCGCCGTCGCGCAGGGTGGTGTCGTACATCTCGATTCTTGTTTTTTGGGCTTTCATTGATTTCGACTCCTGGAAATCCGCCGGTCTGGGCGGGGGTCGGGGCAGGTCACCGGAAAAAGCGCCTAGAGAACCACCGTCTCGTCGCAGAGGAAGCTGCGGAGGAGGCGGTGCCCCTCGGCAATATGCACGCCGCTTGCGGCGGCGGTGCCCTCCGTGTAGGCCGTGGCGGTGTCCCGGGGGATGCCGGGGCCGCACATGCCGAAGGGCACGGGGCCCCCGGCGTGGGTCTTGGTGGAGATGAGGGTGAAATGGTCCGGCGCGGCGAAGACCCGCGTGTCCGGATGGGTGTCGCAGTAGTCGAGGCAGGGGCCGACCACGAAGCGGGAGTAGTCCTCGATGGCCTGGATCTTAAGGTCCACCCGGCCCTGGTGCGCCGTCTCGTCGGGAGCCTCCACATGGATGTACGCGGCGTCGCAGCGGTTCAGCGCGTCGAGCGCCGCCGCCACCTTGCCCGCGTAGTCCGTGTCGAGCCAGCCGGTGGCACCGGGCACATTAAGCACTTCCAGCCCCGCGCACACGCCGATCCCCTTCACGAGGTCCACGGCGGACACCACGGCACCCGTCCGGTTGAACTTGGCGAGGAAGGGGTCCATGACCGGGGCCTTGCCCTGGCCCCACAGCCAGATGGAGACGGCGGGGCGCTTGCCCCCGGCGCGCCGCGCGGCGTTCACGGGGTGGTCGGCGAGAATCTCCCGCGACCGGTCCATGAGCGTGCGCAGCAGGTCCGCGCCGCCGCCCTGGGGCAGGTACGGCGCGTATTCCTGGTCGGTGATGTTGTGGGGCGGCTCGCAGGCCGCGTCCACCAGCCCGGCCACGCCGGCGGCGTCGCCGCCGCGGATCACGGCCAGATGCCGGTAGCTGACGCCCGTGTTGAACTTCACGGGGAATTCGCGGGCCAGGGTGTCGTTCAGCGCGGCGATGATCTCCCGCGCCTCCTCCGTCGTGATGTGGCCGGACGTGAAGTCCTCCATCCGCCCGTCGGTCAGGGTGACCAGGTTGCAGCGGAAGGCCACCTCGTCGTCCGCGAGCTGGATGCCCTGGTTCGCCGCCTCGATGGGGGCGCGCCCGGTGAAGGTCTCGCGGGGGTTGTAGCCGAAGAGGGTGAGGTTGCCCACGTCGCTGCCCGGCGGCATGCCCTCGGGGATGGGGCAGTACTGCCCGACCATCCCGCGCGCCACCAGGGCGTCCAGGGCGGGCGCATCGGCGGCCTCCAGGGGCGTGCGCCCGCCGAGCACCTCCAGCGGGTGGTCCGCCATGCCGTCGCCTATGAGCACCAAATATTTCACCGCACGCCCTCTTGTGTTGGATATTCCCGCAATTCTACCGCATTTCCGCGCCGCGTCGCAAAGACCGGCGCGGTATGTTCTTGGAAAACACGGGGTTGCGCGGAAGTATGCCCGGAAGACTCCCCGTCTCAGCCCGAGGGGAGCGTGCGGAGCGCCTCGTCCTCCTCGACAGGCGCATCCTCCGGGCCGGAATCGGCCTCGATGGTGAGGGACCCCGCGTCCACGGTGGACTCGGGCTTCGGGAAGGCCTTCTCCATCAGGACCGCGCCGGGCGAGGGCCGCTGGACCAGGGTCTGGCGCAGGAAGGCGGCCACGCGGTCGTGGACGGCATCGCTGCCGTCGCCGTTGACGATGCCGTGGCGGGTGCGCTGGAAGACCGTCAGTTCCTTCTCGGCGGAGCCCAGCCCGGCAAAGAGCGCCGGGGCGCTGTCGGGGTGGACCGTGGGGTCGTCGGAGGCCTGCACCACCAGCGCGGGCGCGGTGACGCGGGAGAGGCAGCGGCTCGTCTCGTACATGACGTCCAGCAGTTCCCTGACCCCGGCCAGGGGGTTGCGGGTGTAGTTGATATGGGTGTTCTCGGGATGGTTGTCCACATATTCCAGCGAGGAGCGCGCCGCGCCGAACCGTTTCAGGAGCGTGTTCAGCCCCAGCAGCGACGGGGCGAGCCGGGCGGAAGAGCTGCGCAGGCGCAGGGGGGAGCAGATGGTGAACACGGCGCGAACCTGTTCCGGCCGCCGCGCCGCTGCGAGCAGGGCCAGGCAGCCGCCCATGGAGAATCCGCCCACGGCCAGGTTGTCCGTCAGCGCGCGGACCACGTCGCAGCCGCGCTCCACCGCCGCCACCCAGGCGGCCACGCTCTGGCCCGCCAGGTCCTCCGGCGCCGTGCCGTGGCCCGTCACGCGCACGCCGTACACCGCGAAGCCCGCCCCGCGCAGATGCTCGCCCAGGGCGCGCACCTCCAGCGGCGCGGCCATGTACCCGTGCACCAGCACCACCCCGCCCCGGACGCGCCCCAGGGGCTTCAGGAAGAAGGGCCGCCCCACATCGGGGGGCTTGGTCAGGCCGGGGCTGTAGTGGACGGCGTAGTCGTCCTCGAAGCGCCGGTCCTCCGTCTCCGCCAGCGCGCCCGAGGCGCGCCGCCGCCCCCAGGCCTCCCCCGGCCAGACGACAGCGCGGCGGAACCAGTCCGCCACCCGCGCGAAAAACGTGTGCAAAAACTCCGCGTCCATCAAGCCCTCATTGCCCCAGCCCCCAACGCATCCCACCCCCTGGACGCCGAAATTGTACCACAGGGCCGGAAGACGCCGTGGGCGGGCGCTGGTCTCCCGTCCACTTCGTCCACACGGTCCACCGCCTGTGCCCGCCCCGCGCGCCGCCGGGGGAAACTTGCGCGCGGCACCGGGGGTCTGTCTATGATGGGGGTTGCCGGAGCAGGTCCGGCGCCTCTCCTCATTCCACATCACACGGGGTTCCGCCATCATGAAACGCGCACTGCTCATCGCCGCCGGGGTCTTCCTGGCCGTCCTGGTCCTCGGGGCCGTCGCCAAATCGCGGGCCGACGCCGCCTATTTCACCGCCTACAACGCGGCCGCGCCGTTCAACACGCAGGTGCGCGAGGTGACGGAGGTGGCCTCGACGAGCCTGCCCGTCAGCTACCAGCTCATCAACTTCACCTTCGCCGGCGTGAACGGCGAGGATGTCCCCACGCTCATGACCTTCCCGTCGCCCATGCCCGCAGAGAAGGTCCCCGTGATCATCTTCCTCCACGGCATCGGCCAGAACAAGAACTTCCTGAAGGAGATCACCGCGCCGTTCAACGCGACGGGCTTCGCCTTCGTGTCGTTTGACCAGTACATGCAGGGCGAGCGCAAGCTGCCCAAGGACGCCTCCATGCTCGCGCAGGCCCGCGCCTTCCGCCAGCGGCCCTCCAAGACCATCAACGAGACGCGGCGGCTCGTGGACTACCTCATGACGCACCCGCAGGTGGACACCCGGCGCATCTACCTCGTCGGCGCCAGCTACGGCGCCATCACCGGCAGCACGGTCCTCTCCTTCGACAAGCGCATCCGCGCCGGCGTGCTGGTCTACGGCGGCGGCAACATCCCCAAGATGCTCGACGCCCCCCTCATCAAGAAAGAGGCGGGCGCCACCACCGTCGCCCTCCTCAAGCCTGTCGCGTCGTACATCCTCAAGCCCGCCGACCCCATCAATTACGTCAAGGGCATCTCCCCCACCCCCGTCTATTTCCAGAACGGGAAATACGACCAGCTCGTCTCCGTGCCGTCCTCCGAGGCCCTCATTGCCGCTGCGGGCGAGCCGAAAAAGGTCACCTGGTACGAGTCCGACCACATCGGCCTCGACATCGAGAACACCAAACAGGTCCTCCGCGACGCCCTCCAGTGGCTCCTGGAACAGGACGACTCCTTCCGCGCCCCCGAGCAGAAGATCAAGGAGCTGCCGCCCTTCGAGGTGGAGTCCTGAGGACAGACATGGGTTTTGTTACCGCCCGGGGAGTTGGCGGGAACGAGATTGCTTCGCTACGCTCGCAATGACGCGGAAACATGCGTCACCGCAATGACGCGGAAACACACGTCATTGCGAGCGCAGCGAAGCAATCTCGTTCCAGGGATGACCCCGCTATTCGCATCCTTGTGTCCGCCGATCAGCAGCCCTACCCCCTCTGCTTGTTCCAGCCCCGTGGCCGTGCTACCATTGCCCCCATGATGACCATGCAGGAGTTTATCGTCAAATGGCGGCAGGCGGAGCTCAAGGAGCGGTCCGCCGCGCAGGAGCATTTCCTGGACCTGTGCAGTGTGCTTGGCCATCCCACCCCGGCGGCGGCCGACCCCACGGGCGACCATTTCTGCTTTGAGCGCGGCGTCTCCAAGCACGGGGGCGGCGAGGGCTTCGCCGACGTGTGGAAGCGGGGCTTCTTCGGCTGGGAGTACAAGGGGAAGCACAAGGACCTGTCCGCCGCCTACGACCAGCTCCTGCGCTACCGCAACGCCCTCGAAAACCCGCCCCTCCTTGTCGTCTGCGACCTCGACCGCATCATCGTCCACACCAATTTCACGGGCACCGTCTCCGCGGTTCACGAAATCCCCCTGGAGGCCCTCGGCGAGCCCCGCAACATCGAGATTCTCCGGGCCGTCTTCGAGAACCCCGAGGCCCTGCGCCCCGGCCGCACCAGCGTCGCCGTCACGCGCGATGCCGCCCGCCACCTCGCCGAAATCGCCGCCATCCTGCGCGGGCGCGGGCTCGACCCCGCTGCCGTCGCCCACTTCCTCGACCGGGTGGTCTTCTGCCTCTTCGCCGAGGATGTCGGCCTCCTGCCCGACATGGTCTTCTCCCGCCTCCTGGAGAAGACGGGCCGCGACCCCGAACGCTTCACCAAGCAGCTCGGCCACCTGTTCGACGCCATGGCCGTCGGGGGCGACTTCGGCCTGGAATCCGTCCGCCGGTTCAACGGCAACCTCTTCGACGACCGCTCCGTCCTCGACCTCACGGCCGAAGACATCGCGCGGATCGCCGCCGCCGCCAAGCTCGACTGGAGCGCCGTGGACCCCTCCATCTTCGGCACCCTCTTCGAGCGCGGCCTCGACCCCGCCACCCGCACCCAGCTCGGCGCCCACTTCACCAGCCGCGCCGACATTGAGTTGGTCGTGGACGCCGTCGTCATGACGCCCCTCCGCCGCGAGTGGGACGCCTGCCGCGCGCGCATCCTCGCCCTCCTCGCGCCCGCCCGCGAAAGCAAGGCCCCCGGCGCGTGGAAAAAGGCCCAGGCCAAGGCCGAGGCCCTCCTCCACCAGTTCCTCGACCGCCTGCGCGGCGTCAAAATTCTCGACCCCGCCTGCGGCTCCGGAAACTTCCTCTACGTCGCCCTCCTCCGGCTCAAAGACCTGGAGAAAGAGGCCGCCGTGGAATTCCCCAGCGAAAACGGGCTCAACCCCTTCCTCCCCGGCGTGGACCCCGCCCAGTTGCACGGCATCGAGATCAACCCCTACGCCCACGACCTCGCCCAGATGACCGTCTGGATCGGATGGCTCCAGTGGATCCGCGCCAACGGCTTCGGATTCCCCGACGACCCCGTCCTCCGCCCCCTCTCCGGCAACATCCGCCGCATGGACGCCATTGTGGCCCCCGACGGCACCGAACCCGAATGGCCCCAGGTGGACTTCATCATCGGGAACCCGCCCTTCCTCGGCGACAAGCTTATGCGCCGTGAACTCGGCGACGACTATGTGGGCCGCCTCCGGAAGCTCTTCGACGGCCGCATCCCCGGCCAGTCCGACCTCTGCTGCTACTGGTTTGAAAAAGCCCGCGCCCACATCGTCGCCGGGAAATGCCTGCGCGCCGGACTCCTCGCCACGCAGGGCATTCGCGGCGGTGCCAACCGCGAAGTGCTCAAGCGCATCAAGGAGTCTGGGGACATCTTCTGGGCTGAAAGTGACAGGCCGTGGGTGTTGGAGGGAGCTAACGTTCACGTCAGCATGGTGGGGTTTGATAATGGCAAGGAAAAGGACAAAACGCGTAACGGAGAAAACGTCCTAATAATAAACGCAAATCTTGCTGCTGCTAGCGATATAGGGAGTGCGAAGCGGCTTCTCAGCAATATAGGCGTCGGTTTTCAAGGTCCAGTGAAGGTAGGGCGGTTTGAAATTGATGACGAGATAGCCAAAGATCTGCTTGCAGATCCAAACCCTCATGCCGCACCCAACTCCGATGTCATCGCACCTTGGTTGAACGGCAAGGATTTAGTGGCAAGGCCGCGTGGCTATTGGATTATTGATTTTCGTGATCTTCCATATGGCGAAGCATCGCGCTATCAGAAACCGTTCGAACACGTCGAACAAGTTGTAAGACCCTTTCGAGTTAGTAACAGTGACAAACAAAGACGCGAACATTGGTGGCGGTTGGGTCGCAGCGGAGCTGATTGGAGGAGGGCTTCTTTGGAGGTGACAAGGGCTCTATATACTCCCCGAGTATCCAAGCATCGTGTCTTTGTATGGGCCATTGGGGCGATCCTTCCAGACAGTGCAGTCGTTGCCTTCGCGCGTTCCGACGACCACTTCTTCGGGGTGCTTCATTCGCGATTCCACGAGGTGTGGGCGTTGGCGCAGGGCACGCGATTGGAGACGCGGCCCCGCTACACACCGACGACGTGTTTCGAGACCTTTCCGTTTCCGGAGGCGGATGAGGGGCAGCGGGCGGCCATTGGGGCGGCGGCGGCGGAATTGAACACCCTTCGGGAGGGGTGGCTGAACCCGCCGGAGTGGACGCGGACGGAGACCCTGGTGTTTCCGGGCACCGTGGGCGGCCCGTGGGACCGGTATATAGACCCGGCGACGGCGGAGGACCGGGGCGGGTTTCAGGTGGGGACGGTACGGTATCCGCGCGTCGTGGCGCGGGATGCTGAATGCGCGGCGCGACTGCGTCTGCGGACCCTGACCAACCTCTACAACGCGCGGCCCGCCTGGCTGGCCGCGTGCCACGCGAAACTCGACGCGGCCGTGGCGGCGGCCTACGGCTGGCCCGCCGACCTGCCGGAGGAGGACATCCTCGCGCGCCTGCTGGCGCTCAATCTCGCCCGCGCGGCGGGATAGCCGACGGCGCTTTCCCCCTTCCTGGGAACGAGCAAAACGAGATTGCTTCGCTACGCTGCTAAGAAAGTACGGAGTTTGCCGGGATGGACGACGTTGTGGGTCGTGGCGGTGTCTCCATTTGGAGTGCGGCGGCAACGACGCCGCTTTGGTTTTCTGGGGAAGGGCCTCCAGGAGGCGCATGGCATGGTTCGCCGCCTGGGAAAGCGGTGTCGCCGCTGCGCTCTGCCACCGCACTCCACATAGCAGCCGGGGCTGCCGACACCATTGAAGCGGCCTTTCTCCACTGACATTCCCGCCCCCGGGCGGTCAGGGGCTCGCAATGACGCGGAAACACACGTCATTGCGAGCGTAGCGAAGCAATCTCGTTCCCGGTGCGACCCCGGCTCCCCGCGCTCACAGGGACGCCAGATAGTCCTTGAGCGACTGGGCGGCGGCGTCGCGGGGGGAGAGCACGGGGTCGGCCACGGGCCAGGGGATGGCGAGGCCGGGGTCGTCCCAGCGGAGGGCAAATTCGTCGCCGGGGCGGTAGAAGTCGGTGCATTTGTACTCGAGCTGGGCGCGGTCGCTGAGGACGCAGAAGCCGTGGGCGAATCCGGGGGGGATGTAGAACTGGCGGAAGTTCTCCGCCGACAGGGTGACGGCGACGTGTCGGCAGAAGGTGGGCGAGCCGGGCCGCAGGTCCACGGCGACGTCGTAGATCTCGCCCTCCACCACGCGCAGGAGTTTTCCCTGGGGGTGGCGGGTCTGGCCGTGGAGCCCGCGCAGGGTGCCCCGGGACGACAGGGAGTGGTTGTCCTGCACGAACACGGCGTCAATCCCGCCGTCGCGGTATTTCTCCGCGTGGTGGGTCTCGAGGAAGAAGCCCCGGGCGTCGCGGAACACCTCGGGCTCGATGATGACCACCCCGGGAATCTCGGTCGCTGTGAATGTCGGCATGGCTGCTCCGAACGGTTGTCTTGCGCTCATCCGCCCTGCGACGGGATGCCCAGGGCGCGCTCGCGCGCGTGGACCATCCGCGCCAGGAGGGCGTTGACCGGCGCGGGCACGCCCGCCGCCGCGCCGAAGGCCGCGAGGGCGCCGTTCATGGCGTCCACCTCGGTGCGCCGGCGGCGCGCGAAGTCCTCGTGCATGCTGGCGTAGTGCGCCGCCGTCGGCGGCACCAGTTTCTCATAGAACAGGGCGCGGTATGCGTCCGCCGTCGGCGGGTCGAGGTCCGCGCCGCGCGCGCGGCCCACGGCGTACAGCTCCTCGATCACGGCGTCCATCATCTCCCGCGCCTCGGGAATCTCCGGCAGCCGCCCGTAGGGCACGTCGAGCAGCGCCGACAGGGGGTTCAGCGCGGCGTTGTACGCCGCCTTGCCCCAGATCAGGGACTCGATGCGCCCGGAGTGGACCGTCGGCAGGCCCGCGGCGTCCATCGCCTCCGCCAGCCGCCGGGCCGCCGCCGCCGGCCCCTCCGGACGGAGCACGCCCAGCGCCGTGGGCGCGGCGATCACGGTGATGGTGACGGCCCCCGGCTCCGTGACGCGCACGCCGTAGATGGCCCGCACGCCCACGGTGCGTTCCCAGCCGAAGCGCGCCGCCGTCTTCTCGGCGTTGCCGAGGCCGTTCTGGTAGGCGCAGACCGGCGTGTCCGGCCCCACGCACGGCGCCACCGCCTTTAGCGCCGCCTCCGTGTCGTAGGACTTCACGGTGATGAACACGGCGTCGTAGCCCCCCGCCGGGGGCGCGTCCGGCGCGGCCGTCAGCGCGCGCAGGCCCCGGAAAACCCGGTCGCCCCAGATGCCCGTGACGCGCAGGCCGTCCCGCGCGACGGCGTCCATGTGCGGGCCGCGTCCGACCAGGGTGACGTCGTGGCCCGCCCCGGCGAGGAAGCCCCCCACCGCCGAGCCCATCGCCCCCGCGCCGAACACCAGCACGCGCATGCCGTTCTCCCTTTGTGTACAATGAACGCGGACGTTTTCCGCGGTTCCATTGTACACCAGCCTGCGGGGCCTGTTCCGCGCCCGCGCCACACAGGAGGACGGGTCATGCGCGCCTGGCAGTTTCACGAGACGGGGGACATCCGAAACCTGCGCCTGGAGGAGATGCCCGAGCCCGTGCCCGGACCCGGCGAGGCGCTGGTCCGCGTCCAGTACGCGGCCCTCAACCCCGCCGACCGGTATCTGGTGCAGGGGCAGTACCCGCGCGCGGGCGCGCCGCCCTTCACCCCCGGCCGCGACGGCGCGGGCCACGTCCTGCGCGCGGCGGAGGGCGGGCGGTTTAAAGAGGGCGACGCCGTGTGCCTCCTCGGCGGGCTCACAGGCATCTCCACCCCCGGCACCTTCGCCGACTGCGCCGCGATCCCCGACGAATGGCTGGCCCCCGTGCCGGCCGGGTGGTCCCTGGAGGAGGCCGCGGCCGGGCCGCTCACCCTGCTGACCGCCTGGCGCGCCCTCGTGGTGCGCGGCGGGCTCCAGGCCGGGGAGACCGTGCTCGTCACCGGCGCGTCCGGCGGGGTCGGCTCGGCGGCGGTCCTGCTCTGCGGCGCCCTCGGCGCGCGCGTGGCCGCCCTGTCCCGCAGCGCCGAGAAACGCGCCGCCCTCACGGCCCTCGGCGCGGACATCGTCGTGGACGCCGCGGCGGACAACGTGGAGGCGGGGGTGAAGGAGGCCCTGGGCAGGGAGCGCATCGGGCTGGTCGTGGAGAACCTCGGCGGCCCCTGGCTCAACCGCGCCGCGCGGCTCGCCGCCCCCGGCGGGCGCGTCATGGTCGTCGGCCTCCTCGCGGGGCTCGACGCCGAACTCACCGTGGGGCTGCTCATCCACAAGAACCTCCGCGTGGAGGGCCTCAGTGTGAGCGCCTACACCCCCGCCGAGGCCGCCGAAGCCTGGCGCGAAATCGTCCGCCTGCTCGACGCAAAGGGCAAACGCCCCCTCGTGGACAGCGTCTTCTCCCCCGACCAGCCGCAGGACGCCTTCGCCCACCTCGCCGAGGGCCCGCTGGGAAAGGTGCTGGTCGCGTTTGACTGAACCGAGGTGCGGATCGAACCGCCAAGGAAGACGGGACTCCTGAAACCGGTTCTTCTTCCTGCAAGATGCGCCAGACCCGGGACATTCCGGCAAGAGGTCGCCGCGTCGGCCACGGGGCGGCCTCCTTCTAAGAAAGTACTTGTGTTGCCGGGGTCGCCGCCCCCCCCTGGGAACGCCAGTCTCCTGATTGGCAAGCGTTTAGGATGCCAATCGGGAGATTGGCGTTCCCAGGGAGATGCGCGTTTTTCTGTCCGCGGCCCCCGGTGGTATAGTGCTGGGACTGCGGTTTGAGAACGGATGGTTTGCTTGCCGACCCCAGAGAGGAACTTTGCCATGACCCTGATGAAAAACCTGCTTGTCGCCGTTGCCGTGACCGTGCTGCTGGCCGCGTGCCAGACCACGGCGCCTTCGTCCGCACCGGAGACGGAGGCGGCCTGGGCCCCGCTGGTGACCGGAAACAGTCTGGACGGGTGGACGGCCCGCGGCAGCGCCCAATGGCGCATCGAAGACGGCGTCATCGTCGGGCAGTCGCCGGGCGGGCAGGGGCACCTCTATGCGGCGCCGGTCCTTCAGGACCTGGAGGTCAAGGGCATGTTCCGCGTCACCAGCCAGGGGAAGAGCGCGAACAGCGGGCTCTACTTCCGCGCCAACCCGCCGGCGGACAATCCGGACGGGTACCCGAACGGCTACGAGGCGCAGCTCTGCAACTCCCACGACGCGTTCACCGGGTGGCTGTGGAAGCCCGGCACGCCGACGGGCAAGGCGTCGGCGCTGCTGACGAAGGACGGGGAGTGGTTCTCCATGCGGGTGCGCGCCGTGGGCGACGAGATCACCATCTGGGTGAACGACACCGAGGTGACCCGCCACCGGGACGCCGAGTACAAGACCGGCCTCTTCGCGCTGCAGTGCCACAACGACCTAATGACCATCGAGGCGAAGAACCTGTATTACCGCGACTTGGGCAAGTCCTGACCGTCCGCGGCGAAAGGAGCCCCCCGCCCGGTGCCGGGGAAGCACAAGGCCGCCGCGACCTGCGGAAGGTCGCGGCGGCAAAATACTTCAGGAGTGCGGGTGTCGGGCGGACGTCAGCCCTGGCGCGCCTTGAAGCGGGGGGCCAGTTTGTTGATGACGTACACGCGGCCTTTGCGGCGCACGACTTTGCATCCGGGGTGGCGCGTCTTGGCGCATTTCAGCGAACTCAGCACTTTCATGGGAAATACTCCTATCGAAACGGGTTCCTTAGGGAGAGCGGATTATACACAATGCCGGCGGGCCGCGTCAACCACGGGGCCAGCGCCAAAGTCCCGGGAAACCCGGGGCGACCTGAGGGACGGTGGACAGAGTGGACAGGGTGGGCTCCGGCGGGGAGCGGGGCCTTGTGGCTCCGTCCGTGTCCGTCCGTGCGAGGCTTCCCTCAGCGGATGGCGTACTCTCCCGTGGCGGCGAGGGGGCACTTCACCACGAGACGGCGCTTTTCAGCGTCGTAGGTCCAGTCGGTTCCCTCGGCGAGGGCGGCGCCGTCGCGGGTGACGGCGGCGGGCTTGGCTTCGAGGAGCACGCGGAGGAGGTGGGGCTTCGCCACGCCCTCCAGCTTCACGGAGACGCCCTGGTCCTTCTTCACCGTGACCGTCAGCTCGCCGGGGTTGTCCGTGTGGTGGACCGTGAAGCGGCTGTCGGCGGCGGGGTAGATGTTCAGGGTGAGCATCCCCTCCCAGTCCTTCGCGCCGATGCCGGTGTAGTCGCGGCGGACGTTCATGGGGAGGATGGCGCCGTCGCGCACGTACACGGGGTACTCGTCCATGGGGAAGTTACGCGTGAAGGTCTTGGGGCCCTCGATGACCTCGGCGTCGTTGAACCAGTAGCGCCACTTCCCGGCGGGCAGGACGACCTCGGAGGTTTCGGAGTCGCGGTAAATGGGCGCGACCAGCAGGTCGTCGCCGAAGAGGTAGTGGTATTTTCCGTTCTTGAGGGGCCGCATGAGGGGCTTGCCGCCGCGGTGGGCCTCCACCGTGTGGCTGTAGATGTAGGGGACCAGCTCGGAGTGCAGCCAGGAGTACTCGCGGACGACCTCCAGCTCCAGGGGGGAGCGCATCCACATGCGGCGCTCGCCGTGGCCGCCGTTGAGGAAGAGGCCGCAGAAGGTGGAGAACTGCGCCCAGCGGATGTAGAGGTTGGCGGGGATGGGCTCCTTGCCGTGATAGCCGGCGATGTCGGACCCGACGATGTTGTAGCCGATCTTCGCGCTGCCGAGGATGCAGGTGAGCGCGCGCTCCAGCCCGCGGGTCTCATATTCCCAGGTGTGCGTGTTGTCGCCGACCCAGTTCACCGGCGAGGCGTCCAGGGGCGCGAATCCCTCGGGGTGCGCCTTGGGGAGCACGCTGTCCAGCGCGCGGCCCAGGGTGACGAACTCGGGGTTCTGCGTGAGGCCGTGGGTGTACTCGTCGCGGTAGTAGTGGTCCATGTAGCCGCGCATGGTCATGAGGCCGCCGCGGGTCTTCGCGTAGGGGAACGGTATCTTGCCCTTCCACGTTCCGAAATAAGTCGCCGTGCCGTCCAGCTTCCAGCCGTCAAGCCCCCAGTCGAACACCTGCTGCTGCATGCCGCGCCACCACGCCATGGCCTCCGGGTTGGTGTAGTCAATGAGACCGCCCCGCCCCTTCCACCACTTAATCTCGCCCGTGTCCGCGAGGTAGCCCTTGCCCTTGGCCTCCTCGTACCAGGCACGGGAGTCCTGGATGGCCGTGTCCTTGCTCTCGCTGTCCACAAAGCAGGTCATCCACAGCACAACGCGCACGCCCCGGTCCTTGACGGACTTGAAGAAGGCGCCCGGGTCGGGGAAGCGCTCCGTGTCCACCTCGAAGTCGTTGTAGCGCAGGGACCAGGGGCTGTCAATGAGGACGGCGCCCACGGGAAAGTCGTGCTGAAGGTAGCCGTCAATCAGCTCGTTGGTGAAGGCGGCCGTGTTGTAGTCGTCCTCCCAAATCCAGGGCTCCAGCGCCCACGCGGGCGTGAGGGGCACGGTGCCGTGGCGCTGGGCGTTGAAGGGAACGCCCCACACGGGGAGAAAGACCACGAAATGCGCGAACAAAAAGACCCCGAGGGCCAGCACCCCCGCCGCAATGACCAGCTTCTTCTTCCAGCCTTCCAGTGACATGATGAGATTCCCGTCTTGTGATGTTTCTGCGCCCGCCGCAGACTCGGCGGCCCGCCGTGCCCGGCCCCCCCTTCAGGGGGCCGTTCGCGGGAGTGAACCGGGGGATGTTCCGGATTGCGCCGCGCCCTCCGGACAGAAGAACATTCCCGTCCGCGAAGACGCGCGCCCCCCCTGAAGGGGGACCAAGAACAGCCGGCCTTCCGCTGCCGCCCGCTAGTATGCCACACCGAGCCGGTCCAGCAGGGCCTTGCCCGCATCGTTGGCCAGCAGCAGGGCGTGGCGCCGCCCGACCTCCCGTTGGACCAGTCCGTGCAGTCTCAGGGTTTCAGGCAGCAGCGGGGCAATCCAGCGCCAGTCCTTGTCCTGCACGAAGAAGAAGGCCGGCCGACCGGACTGGAGTTTTCCCGCAAAGGCCGCCAGCTCCGCGCGCAGGTCGTCCTCGAACTGCAGCGCGCCCGCCAGTTTCTCCTCCTGCTCCGCAAGCGCCTGATGCAGTGCCGCCTCCAGGGCGGCCCGCTCCTCCGCCGTGGGTGAGGCCAGATCCACAATCGGAACCTCCTCCACGGCATGGGAAATGGCTGATTTCCCCTTGATCTGGACGCGCGCGGCGTGCGCCAGCTCGTCCGGCGGGATGGACGCCTTCCCCACCAGGTCCGTCAGCACGGGCTCATGGGGTTTCTTGCTGTAATAGACGTACTCCTCGCGCGAGAAGCCCACGCAGAAAAGGTCGTAGTCCTGGCCTTTCTCGGAGAGGGCCCGCACGGGGGCGGCGATGTACTCCGCGGACTTGTAGACGTCCATGGCGGGGAAGACCACCAGGGCCGCGCCGGAGAAGAGCAGCGCGGCGGACCCCGCAATGACGGCATGCAGACGGCGGCAGTCGGTGCGCAGGATGTAGACGAGGGAGAGGGCGGCGGTGGTCAGGGTGACGACAGAGACAAAGACCGCCCCGGCGGTGTACTTGTCGCCATGCCCGGTGAACGGCAGCACATGGGGCGCAATACCCAGCAGAAAGAGGGCGGTGACCCACACGAATCCGGTGCGCTTGCGCCATGTCACCCGGTCGCTGTCCATCAGCTCCAGCACGGCGAGGGCAGTGAGGATGGCCAGGGCCGGGTAGAGCGGCAGGATGTAGATGGCGCGCTTGCCCACGGCGGCGGAGAAGAGCAGGAAGGCGGGCAGGGTCCAGCACCAGAGGAAATGGCGCATGCGGTCGGCGTGGCGGTTCTTCCAGGTGCGCCAGGCCACCCACGGCAGAAACAGAGACCACGGCAGCCAGTCCGAGGGCAGGCTGACGACGTAGTACCAGGGCCACTGCGCCTTGCTCACCCCCATGACGGCGCGACCGATGGTGTTGCGGAAGAGGTTTCCGCCGATGCCCTCGGCCACGGTGGTCTCGCCGCCCCCGGCGATGGCCAGCCGCGCGGGGAGGTACCAGAGCATGACAATCAGCAGTGCGCCCGCCAGTCCGGCGACCCAGTGGACGGCCTTGCGGGAATCCTTGTCGCGCCAGTAAAGGGACAGGATCAGCATCAGGGGGAAAATGGCGGCGGGCGGCCCCTTGGCCAGCATCCCGGCGGCCACGGCGCCGTAGATGACGGGCAGACGGAAGAAGCGCCGGTCCTGGTCCCACTGCCACAGGTGGTAGAGGGCCAGGGTGGTGCAGGCGGTGAGGAGCATGTCAATCTGGCCCGTGCGCGCCTGCCACCAAAAACGGTAGCCCGTGGCCAGAATGACGGCGGACCAGAACGCGACCCGCGCCCCGAACATGCGCCACGCCAGCATCCAGGTGAGAACCAGCGTCATCACGCCGCCCAGCCACGAGGGAATCCGCGCCGTGAGGGGGGTGACATCGCCGGTGAACTGCGAGAACGCGGCGATGGACCAGAAGAGCAGGGGGGGCTTTTCCAGATAGTTTTCGCCGTTGACCTGCGGGACCAGATAATTGCCGCGCAGCATCATCTCGCGGGCCACCTGGGCGAAGCGGGGCTCATCGGGCGCCCATACCCCGTATCCGCCCAGATTGGCGCCAAAAAGTGCCGCGGCGAGAAGGAACAGCAATGCGGTTGTGGCAAAGGTGCGGTTCATGCGGGAATGTCCTTATTTCGCCCGCGCCGGGGCGGTCATGGTCTCGGTCGCGTTCGCCCCGGGGGCGTTTCCGCGGAACATCAGCCAATCCACCGCCAGGGCGGCATACCAGCAGATGACCAGGGAGAAAAGGTCATGGCTTAGAAAATGCGCTCCCCGGACCTCCTGGGTGGCGGCAAACACCCCCCCGAGGACCAGCCCGAACGCAAGACCATAATACCGCCATTGGGGGCGGTAATGCGACAGAAGAAAGTACAGGGAAAGGAAGGCAAAGCCGCCCGAGGAATGGCCTCCGGGAAAGGCATGGCCCACGGGAAGCCCCGGCGGCGCGGCGTCAAAAAGGCGCAGGTACGGCTTGTCCCCCCCCGAAAAGGGTGAGGTCCCAGGGGGTATAAATCCGGGTGGTGCTTTTGAGAATCCCCACAATCGCGGGACCGAGCAGACTTCCCGCGAGAACGTACCCCGCCCCCTTGCGGTAAGGCCGCATCCTCTTGACCAGAAAAGAAAGGACAAAGAGGGCCAGGACACCCACCATCACCCAAACCACCATGTCCTTGCCGCCGTCGTGCAGCACGCCGGCCGTCCAGAAGTTGGACTTCAACGGCCAGGTGCCGGTGGCGGGGTCGTAAAAAGGGGTGCAAAGGGCCTTGTCGAGCCCGGAATACTCTGAAAAGACGGCGAATAGGGCAATCACTATAGGCAGGCCCAGTTTCATCTTCATGCCGTTTGCACTCCAAATGCGGTCTGGTCAAGGAAACATCTCACCCTATGCACTTAACGCGAACCCAAGCGGTTTATTCACCGAAGCGCTTCTTTTTTACGTCACCGCCTCTTCCGAAAGGGCTGAATCTCTCCGCTATACGCCACCCGGCCAAGCCAGGACCAGAACACCGGCAACGATCAGCGCGCCTCCAGCCGCAAGACGCAGCGTGAGGGGTTCGCCGAGGAACACCAGTGCCAGAACAATGGCGAAAACCACGCTGAGCTTGTCAACGGGCGCGACCAGTGTGGCCGGCGCCATTTGCAGGGCGCGGTAGTAGAAAAGCCACGACAATCCCGTCGCCACCCCGGAGAGCAGCAAAAACAGCACGGGCCTCAGTTCTGCCCCCTGCGGCCACAACCATTCGCGGCGCCAGGTGACGATTGCCGCTGTGACGAAGAAAATCACGACTGTGCGGATCAGGGTGGCCAGATTCGAATTGATCCCTTCGACCCCGAGCTTGCCGAAGACGGCGGTGAGGCCCGCGAAAAAGGCCGATCCGATTGCGAAGACTTGCCATGATGTCACGATCTTTCCTCCGCGGATCTCGCCGCCTTTGCCGGACACCCGCCTGCTGCGCGGGCTGAAAAACACTTGGAAGTCAGCCAAACAGGATCATGCCGAGGGACAAAAGGAACAGAAGCGCCAGCACATACCGCCGGAAAGCCGGGACCGGCAACCGCTCAATGACGTGGCGCGCCGCCCAGGTGCCCAGTATCATCCCCAGGGACGCCACCCCGGCCAGTATCCAGAATCGCGCATCCTGCGGGATGGCATGGCCATAGACGGGCAGTTTAACTGCATGGATGGCCAGGGCCGTCACAGCCTCGCTGGCCACATACACGCCGGGGGCCAGGTTCAGCGAAAGGAACACGGTCGCGCCCAAAGGCCCCGCCGAGCCGGCCATTCCGGACAAGAACCCCGTGGCGGCCCCTCCCCCCACCAGAAAGGGCATCGTCGACCGCACCATCTCCGGACGGCGGTGCAAGAGCAGGGCCAGCAGAAAGATCGCCGCCCCGATGCACCGCACCAGGATTTCCTTCGGCAGCTCCAAGAAAAGGAGCGCGCCCAGCAGTGCGGCGGGGAGCGCCCCCAGCAGGAAGAGCAACACCGGCCGCCATTGGATTCTCGAAAACCCGAGGGCCACACGGGAGAAATTGCCGACAAACTGCGCGACCGTCAGAAGGGGTACCGCCTGAACCGGACCGACCGCCAGAACGAGCACTGGGAGCAGCAGAAGAGCGCCGCCGAAACCCGCCGACCCGGAAACAAAGGCGGCGAAGAAAGAAGCCGTGAATACGCAGAAGCCGGCGGCCATTGGGAAATGCCCTCTTCCGACAATTCGTCCGGGGTTTCTATCCGAAAACGCGCGCCCCGCGTTGCAGGCCCGCTTACAAGCCGGGGGGAAGCTCCACTGCGGGACCGCCCGCAGGGGCTGAGGGCGGGACCTCCCCAGCCGCATCCGACAGGATGTCCGGCAGGGGGATGGGCAGGTCGCCGCCGGCGGTGGCCTGGGGCGCCGCCGCCGCGGGGTTGAGCAGGTGGAGGACCCGGTCGCGGTCGGGCAGGAGCACATTGTCCGCATAATGCTGAAGCGTGCGGCGGGTCTCCTCCTTCACGCGGTCGTCGCGGATGCTTTCGGCGGCGATGTGGGGGCCGAGGGTTTCGGCATAACGCTGGATCATGGCCCCCTGGTCGCGGAGGGCGGAGAGCGTCTCCGGCGCCACGGGGGGCGGCGTCTCGCCGAGCTGGACGGAAGGCGGCTCCGGCACCCCTGCGGCGGCGGAGCGCTCCGCCACCAGGGGATCGGCGGCGTACGCGGCCGCGTAGGCGCCCCAATGGCGGTCGTGGAGCACGCGGATGGCCAGCGCCTGGATGTCCGGTTCCTCCGTGGCCAGCGAGGCGACGGCCTCCAGGGCCGGCTGGAACTGCTGGGAAAACCGGTCGTACATGTCGTTGAGCGCGGCCCCCAGCAGGGAGACCGCCGGGGCGTCCGGGGCGAACTGCTCCACCAGGAACCGGCGCACCACGGGGTCGCCCTGCGTGGTGCCGATGTGACTGGCCACGATTTCCGCGTCCTTCACGTCCCGGATCAGCAGGGGTAGATATTCCAGCGCCAGCGCCACATTGGCCCGGGCCTGCCGCTCCACCTCCTCCGCGGGCTTGTTAAACCCGTTCTTGCGGGCTTCGGCCACCCCGTCCGTGGCCGCGCGCAGCAGGTCCTTGGCCCGGAGGTTCTGGAAGGCCTCAAAGGGGTAGTCCGGCGCGGGCACGTCCAGCGCCGCGTCCACGGAATTCGGGCGCGGCGGCGATGCGGCGATGCGCTTCATGATCGCCTGCACCAGCTGCCAGTTGTTCACCACCACGTCCGACCCGGGGGCGGGAAGCGGCACCCCCTGCACGCCGGGCGCGGGGGGCGCCGGCGGGGGCGGGACGGAAGGCTGTCCCGCGGAGACGCCGGTGACCAGGACACCGGCGGCCAACATGATGAAAAACGCGGACCGCATGCTCATACCAGCCTCAGGTTGCGCCCCTGTTTGGGAGGCCCCGCCAGTATAGCGGATGCCGGATTGAACGCGCACGTTTCCCGCGCCCCGCACCCGTGGCAGGCCTGCCGGCGCCGGCCGTTATTTTGGCAGACGGCGGCGCATGAGGGCCGCAAAAACGGCCGCCAGGACCGCAAGCCCGCCCGCACCGGCGGCCGGCAGGGACCCCTCCGGCAGGACCGTCACCTGGAACGGCGGACTCATCGTCGCGGCCTTTGCCCCGTCCGACACCATGACCACGTACGTTCCCGCATGGTATCCGGTGACATCCGCGATGGAAAGCACGGGGCCTTCCTCCCCGTCCACGGGATGCCCGTTGCGCCGCCACAAATACCGGACAGCGCCCGCCCCGCCGGAGACAACGGCCCGCAGGGTCAGTGTGCCCCCCTCCCCGACACGGGAGACTCCGAAAATCTCCACGCCAAAGGGCGCCTGCGCGCAGAAGCCCTCCGAGACGGTCAGGTCCACGGCCGCCCCCCCCGTCACCACGGTCTCCGCCGCCGGATTCTGGGAAAGCACGTCTCCGGGAAACACATCATCGCTGCATTGCTGGGCGATGGTGCCGGAAACAAGGCCGCTCGCCGCCAGGAGGGCCTGCGCGGCGGACAGGGGCAGTCCGGCGAGGTTCGGCACCGCCACCGGACACCCGCCGGTGGAGACGGTCAGGTCAACCGGCGACCCCGCGCTTACCGGAATCCCGGCGGCGGGGCTCTGGCGGATCACGGTGCCGGCCGGAACCGTGTCGCTGCACTCCCCGGCCACCTCCCCCGTCACCAGCCCGGACCCCGAAACCAGCGCCTGGGCATCCGCCTGAAGGAGCCCCTCCACGGCGGGCACCACACCGCCCGCCGCCGGCCAGAGCATGGTCGAGCCGTTGTCCGAGGGGGTGACCACCCGGGTGCCGTCGGGCGAGAGTGCCGACATCACAATGAATCCGGTCTGCCCGTCAAATATCCGGAGAAGCCCCCCCGTGCTTGAGTCCCACAGTCTGGCCAGCGAAGACCCTCCGGCGACCACCCTGGTCCCATCGGCGGAAAAGCGCGCATACCAGGTCATTGCCGACTGGGCGAAGGACCGGACCAGGTTTCCCGTCGCCGCGTCCAGCATGCTCAGGGACATGCCCTCTGACAGGAGAACTTTCGTGCCGTCCGGCGAAAAGGCCGCGGAGAGCACCCAAGAGGTGCTCGAAAAGGTCCTCAGAAGGGCCCCCGTTGCCACGTCCCACATTTTGGCGGTCATGTCCTCCGATCCGGTGAGCAGTTTGGTGCCGTCCGGCGAGAAGGCAACCGACAAGACCGTGTTGCTGTGGCCAACGCCGCGCAGATACGCCCCGGTGTCCGCGTCATAGAGAGAGGCGGTTGTGCCTCCGGTGGACACGGCAACCGTCCCCCCGTCCGGCGAAAGCGCCGCGTGGAAGACTTCCCCCGTGGACAGGGTGCGTTCCTCCTCCAGGGTCGCGGCGTTCCAGATTTTCACCGTGCCGTCGCCCGACCCCGTCATCGCGCGCGAACCGTCCGCCGACCAGGCAACCGCGGCAATCTTGTCCGTGTGCCCGGGGAGGGAGGCGATCTGAACCCCCGTGGCCGCGTCCAGGACCACGGCCTCCGGATCCGATGTCCCGAGAAGGATCCGGGTGCCGTCCGGCGAAAACTCCGCCCAGTTCATGGCGGCGAAGTGCTCCTCGTACACCCTGAGGCAGGAGCCGTCCGCCGCATCCCACAGCCGGACCTGTTTGTCGTTTCTCGACGCCGTCAACACGCGCGCGCCGTCCGCGGAGAAGACCGCCGAGGATACCGCGCCGGTGTGGCCCGTGAGGACGCCGACGGCGGTCCCGGTGCCGGTGTCCCAGAGCAGGGCGCTCTGGTCTTGCGAGCCCGTGACCACGGACAGGCCGTCCGGGGAAAACGCCGCCGTCCAGACCGTGCCGGAATGGCCGGTAAACTGGCGCAGCACCGTGCCCGTCCCCACATCCCACAGTGTCACCCCGTCCCCCGCCGACACCGTGAGGACGGACGCCCCGTCGGGCGAAAAGGAGACGGAGGTCACGCTGAGCATGGTGCCCGACAGCGTGCGCAGGAGCGTCCCGGTCTCCGCGTCCCAAATCCGGGCCGTGTTGTCCACGAAGAGGAAGTCTGTCGAGCCGGTGACGACTCTTGATCCGTCTGGGGAAAAGGCGACAGACTGGATCATCCCCGTGTGTCCGGTGAAGGTGCGGAGCAGGGCGCCCGTGTTCGCGTCCCAGAGCCGGGCGGTGTTGTCTCCGCCGACGGAAAAGTTCCCCGATCCCGTCAGCACCCGGGTACCGTCCGGGGAAAAGGCGGCGGCATTTATCTGGGTGGTGTGCCCCGTGAGGACGTGGAGACACTCCCCGGTGGCGGCGTTCCAGATCCTGGCTGTAGCGTCGCTTGACGCGCTCAGTATCCGTGCCCCGTCCGGCGAAAAGGCCACGCAGGACACTCCGCTGGTGTGTCCGGAAAAGGCGCGGACCAGACTGCCTGTCGCGGTGTCCCACAGGAGCACCTTCCGGTTGTCGGCGCCGGTCAGAAACCGCGTGCCGTCCGGCGAGAGGGCCGCGTTCGACGAAAGCCCCGTGAGGCCGTGGGGCTCGCCCCCATGCGTCCAGAGGGGCACCGTCAGCGTGTCCGCCCCGGAACACGGCGCCCAGGCCAGCGTGACCGCCAGCAACAGCCCGCAGAACAGAGACTTGGCCGCGACACTTCCCGACCGGTGGCAGGAAACCATGAACAGACCCTCCGCATACTTCGAATCCCTTGACCCATGCGTTTCCGTGCCTTACACAACACGGGCGTCCCTTCGGCTGACAATATCCTACACATGGGAAGTCAGACAGTCAACCGCCGCAGAATGTCATGCGCGCCGTTCCCCGGCCCCGGCGGAAAGGGTCAAGGTGTGGAGGCCGTCCGGTTTCCGGTATCATGCTCCCCGCATCCGGCGGGGGGTGCGGTCTCCCCCGCGGACAAGGGCCCAAACAGCGAGGAAGGAATCTTGTCATGGCGTTGACCTGGGTGGATGGTGCCGTATTTGCCGCGTTTGTCCTCACGGTGCTGGGCATATCCCTGTACGCGGGGCGCAGGGGGAAGTCCTCGGAGGACTACTTCCTGGCGGGGCGCAAGCTGACATGGCCGCTCATCGGGTTCTCCCTGATCGCGGCGAACATCAGCACGGAGCATTTTGTGGGGATGGCGGGGCAGGCCTTCGGCCGGGTGGGCCTGGCCATCGCCAGCTATGAGTGGATGGCGGCGGTGACGCTGGTGCTGGTGGCGTGGTTCTTTCTGCCGCGCTTCCTGAGCGCGGGCATCTACACCATGCCGGAGTACCTGGAATACCGCTACGACGCGACGGCGCGGAGCATCATGGCGGGCTACATCATGGTGGCCTATGTGGTCGTGCTGCTGGCCACGGTGCTGTACAGCGGGGCCATCGCGCTCAACGCCGTCTTCGGCATTCCCGAGGTGTTTCAGGCGCGTTTCGGCATGGCGCCGGAGCAGGCGGAGTTCTGGGCGCTTGTGTTCTCCATCTGGATGATCGGGATTCTGGCGGGGATCTACACCACCTATGGCGGCCTGCAGTCCGTGGTGTGGGCCGACCTGCTCCAGGCCTCGGCCCTGCTGCTGGGCGGCCTGCTTGTGTTCTACCTGGGCCTGAAGACCCTGGGCGACGGCAGCTTCTTCGGCGGCTGGGCGAAGTTCACCGCGACGCACACGGACAAGCTGCATGTGATCCGGCCGTGGAACGACCCGGACGTCCCCTGGGTGGCCGTTTTCGTGGGCGGGCTGTGGATTCCAAACATCTTCTACTGGGGCCTGAACCAGTTCATCACCCAGCGCACGCTGGGGGCGAAGAGCCTTTCCGAGGGCCAGCGCGGCATCCTTTTCGCGGCGGCGCTCAAGCTGACGATCCCGTTCATCATCGTGCTGCCGGGCATCGTCGCCTACGACCTGTACGCGGCGGAAATCACGAACGCGGACGCGGCCTACCCCTACATGCTGGGGAAGATCCTGCCGCCGTCGCTGCGCGGCGTGATGCTGGCGGCCCTGGCGGGCGCGGTCATCAGCACCTTCAACTCGGGGCTGAACTCCGCCTCGACCATCTTCACCATTGACCTGTACAGCAAGCACATCAACCCGAAGGTCACCTCGCGCCAGCAGATGGTCATCGGCCGGATCATGACGATTGTGTTTGTCGTGGTGGCCTGCTCGTGGGCGCCCATGATCTGGAAGATGCGCGACGGCGGCGTGTTCAAGTACATCCAGGAAATCTGGGGCTTCATCTCCCCCGGCATCGTGGCGGCCTTTGTCGGCGGCCTGGTCTGGCCGCGCGCCTCCGCGGCGGCGGGCAAGGCCGTGCTGGTCCTCGGCCCCGTGCTCTACGCGGTCTGCCGCGTGCCCGGGTGGGTCATGAACGCCCCGGAGGCGGGCGTCGCCAAGCTGGTCTACGACTTCAGCACGATGGCCTTCCTGCACCACATGTTCGTCATCTTCATCGTGCTCATGGGCGTGATCGGCGTGATGACGGCCGTGAGGCCGATGGAGAAGCCCGTGACCATGCCGAAGTCGGACATTGACGTGACGCCGGACCCGCTGGTCTACATCCTGGGCACCGGCATCATCCTGGTCACTGCGGTCATTTACTACATCTGGCGCTAGGCGCAAAGGGACAGAACCATGAAGAAGGACGCGGGACGAATGCTGTGGATGATCGCGGGCGCGGGGCTGGTGTGCGTGGCCGGGCTGGTGCTGGCGCAGGGATGCGCCCGCGCGGAAACCCCCGACTGGGAAAACCCCGACATCGTGGGGATCAACAAAGAGGCCCCCTCCTGCACGAAGATGCCCTTCCCCGACGAGGCGGCGGCGCGGACCCAGCCGCGCGACGCGTCGCCCTGGCGCATGTCGCTGGACGGCACCTGGAAGTTTAACTGGGTGCCTAAGCCCGCCGACCGGCCCCTGGGCTTCTTCAAGCCGGACTTTGACGTCTCCGGGTGGAGGGATATCCCCGTGCCGTCGGTGTGGGAGCTGGAGGGCTACGGCACCCCCATCTACACGAACATCAAGTACCCCTTCTCCGCCGACCCGCCGAAGATTCCGCATGACGACAACCCCGTCGGCTCCTACCGCCGCGCCTTCACCGTGCCCGCCGACTGGGCCGGGCGCGAGGTCTTCATCCAGTTCGGCGGCGTGTACAGCGCGTTTTACCTGTGGGTCAACGGCGAGAAGGTGGGCTACAGCCAGGAGAGCAAGACCCCGGCGGAGTTCCGCATCACCCCCTTCCTGAAGCCCGGCGAGAACACGCTGGCCGTCGAGGTGTACCGCTGGTGCGACGGCAGCTACCTGGAGGACCAGGATTTCTGGCGCTTCAGCGGCATCTTCCGCCCCGTGTGCCTGTACTCCACCGCCGCGTCGCAAATCCGCGACTTCCACATTCACAGCGACCTGAACGACGCGCTCGACGCCGCGAACTTCAAAGTTACCGCGAAGGTCCGCAACCTGTCGGGCACGGCGGGCGAGAAACTGTCCGTCGCCGTGAACCTGTACGACCCCGCCGGGAACCCCGTCGGCGCGTCGCCCTTCCTGACCCTGCCCGTCACCCTGCCTGCGGCGGGGGCCGAGGCTGCGGCCACGGCGGAGGCGGCCGTGTCCGCCCCGGCCCTGTGGTCGGCTGAAACCCCCAGCCTGTACACCGTCACGCTCACGCTGCTGGACGCGGCGGGGAAGACCGTCGAGGCGCATTCCTGCCTCCACGGTTTCCGGCGCGTCGAGGTGCGCGACGGTGTGTTCCTGGTGAACGGGGTGCCCGTCAAGATCAAGGGCGTGAACCGGCACGAGCACGACCCCGACACGGGGCGCGTGGTCTCCGTGGAGAGCATGGAGCGCGACGTCCGCCTGATGAAGCAGCTCAACATGAACACCGTGCGCACGTCGCACTACCCGAACCACCCCGAGTGGTACGACCTGTGCGACCGCCTCGGCCTGTTTGTCATTGACGAGGCGAACATCGAGTCCCACGGCATCGGCTACGACCCGGACGTCTCGCTGGGCAACCGGCCGGACTGGGAGAAGTCGCACCTGGACCGCATCGAGCGCATGGTCCAGCGCGACAAGAACCACCCCAGCGTGATCATCTGGTCCATGGGCAACGAGGCCGGCCCCGGCTGCAACTTCACCGCGTCGGCGAAGCTCATCCGGGAACTGGACCCGAGCCGGCCCATCCACTACGAGCGCGACAACACGCACACCGACGTGCACAGCGAGATGTACACCAAGATCACGGGGCTCCTGGAGTATGTGGAGAAGGGCGAGAAGAAGCCCTTCTTCCTCTGCGAGTACGCCCACGCCATGGGCAACAGCGTCGGAAACTTCCAGGACTACTGGGACGCCATCGAGGCGCATCCGGTCCTCATGGGCGGGTGCATCTGGGACTTCGTGGACCAGGGAATTAAAAAACCCTTCGCCGACCCGCGCGGGCCGCGGGTGGAGCCCGCCGCCTGCTGGAAGGAGGACTGGTTCTACGCCTACGGCGGCGACTACAACGACACGCCGAACGACGCCAATTTCTGCTGCAACGGCATCGTCCACGCCGACCGCACGCTCCACCCCTCGGCGCTGGAGGTGAGGAAGGTTTACCAGTACCTCAAGGTTGTGCCCGTGGACCTCGCCAAGGGCGAAGTGAAGATCGTCAACAAGTACGACTTCGTGGCCACCGACTTCCTCAAAGGCGCGTGGAAGGTCGAGGTGGACGGCAAGACCGTCCAGTCCGGCGAACTGCCCGTGCCGGTCATCCCGCCGAAGGGCGAGGCCGGGGTCACCGTGCCGTTCACGCCCGTCACGCCCGGTCCCGGACAGGAGGCCTTCCTGACCGTGTCCTTCGCCCTGGCGAAGGACCTGCCCTGGGCCGAGGCCGGGTTTGAGGTCGCCTGGGACCAGATGCCGCTGCCCTGCGCGGCGGCCCCGGCCCCCGTGGTCGCGGCGAAGGACCTGCCCGCCGTGAAGCTGGACAAGCGCGGCGGCCGCTTCACCGCCTCGGGCGAGGGCTTCGCCGTGGCCGTGGACAAGAAGACCGGCATGGTCTCCTCGTGGACCGTGGACGGACAGGAGCTGCTGGCCGCCCCGCTCACGCCGAATTTCTGGCGCGCCCCCACGGACAACGACAACGGCAACGCCGCCCCGCGCCGCCTCAAAATGTGGAAGGACCCCGTCGGCGAGGGCAAGGTGTCCAAGGTGGACGCCGCCGAGAAAAACAACACCGTCGAGATCACCGCGAAACTGTCGCTTGGCGCGGCGGGCGCGGCGCAGACCCTGCGGTATACGGTCTACGGCAACGGCGACGTGGTCGTGGACAACGCGTTTGAGCCGTCGAAGAAGGCCCCCGAGCTGCCGCGCTTCGGCATGCGCATGGCCCTGCCCGCCCAGTACAGCCGCCTGGCGTGGTTTGGCCGCGGCCCCCAGGAAACCTATTGGGACCGCCTCACCGGCGCGGCCGTGGGCCTGCACACGCTCCCCGTGGCGGAGGCATGGTTCCCCTATGTCGAGCCCCAGGAGACGGGCAACCGCACGGACGTGCGCTGGGCCGCCCTCACGGACGACGCGGGGAACGGCCTGCTCGCCGTCGGCATGCCGCTGCTCCAGGTCAGCGCGTGGCCCTTCGCCCAGGAGGACCTGGAGGGCAACGAGCATTCCTGCTCCGTGCCCTGCCGCGACTTCACCACCTTCAACGTGGACATGGGCCAGACCGGCGTGGGCGGCGACGACAGCTGGGGCGCGAAGCCCCTCGACAAGTACACCCTCGACTGCAAGCCCTATGCATACCGCTTCCGGCTGACCCCCCTGCGCGCGGGCAAGAACACCCCCGAACAGGAGGCCCGCCGCGGCGTGGAGTAGGGTATGCGACAACAGGAATAACCGGAGATATCGAGTTAATGCCAAGCAACATCATAAAATGCCATAAGAGCGAAAGCAGCGGCACTTCAAAGACTCTTCGATTCATAGATCTGTTCTGTGGAATCGGAGGATTTCACATCGCTTGCTGCAATGCGGCTAAGAGCATGGGGTTAGAGGCAAGATGTGTCTTTGCCTCAGATATTGATCGTGAGTGTCAGATCACTTACAGAGAGAATTTCGGGATGCTGCCGCACGGAGATATCACGACAATCGAGGCAAGCACTATTCCTGACCATGACATTCTTCTGGCGGGATTTCCATGTCAGCCGTTCAGCATAATTGGACACAGAAAGGGGTTCAGCGATACACGCGGGACGCTGTTCTTCGATATTGCCCGAATCTTGGAAACAAAGCAACCTTCGTGTTTTGTACTAGAGAATGTCAAACTACTTGCAGGCCACAACAATGGAAAGACGATTCAGAGAATACTTAGCGTTCTGAAGAGCTTAGGGTATTTCGTACACTATAAAATTCTGAATGCTCTTGATTTTGGATTGCCGCAAAAAAGAGAGAGGATATTTATTGTAGGTTCACGAGAAAATGATCTACAATTTGAATGGCCAACTAAATCACCTAAGCAGACATCTCTCGACGACATCCTCGAAAGCGATGTTGGCGACGAATACTATGCGTCTGAATATATCAGAATGAAGCGAGAAAAAGCCGGGATCCTTCAGAATAAGACAACAATCTGGCACGAGAACAAGTCAGGACATATTAGTGCATACCCTTATTCGTGCGCATTGAGGGCTGGAGCGTCCTACAACTACCTCTTGGTTAATGGAGAACGCAGGCTAACTGGACGTGAAATGTTAAGATTACAGGGCTTTCCTGACACATTTCGAACTGAAGGCAGTTATAGCACCATTAGAAAGCAGGCAGGGAATAGCCTCCCTGTTCCCGTTGCTGAATCAGTAATATATCATCTTCTTCGCCAAGCAAAAAGTTTAGCGATTACTGATAAGCATAGATATGGAGAACCAAATGAGTGCGTTGACTTTGGACAGCAGATGCGGCTATTAGAAAAGAGGAGAAAATATCTTGGACACGCCAAAAATAAAGACCGTTGAAAAATACGAGCCTCCATACAGACTCAATAGGTTCCCATCAGACTTTCCGGTAGCTTTAGGAAGGGAAATTGTTTATCTTTTGGCAACACGTGGAAACTCCACTAGGCTGGAAGGCTCTGACTGGGAGGAGATATTCGCGCGAGTCATCGGAGCTAAGTGGAAGCCTTCAAATGTCGGGCTTGATGATGTTGTATATGAACAGACGGCATGGGGCGCAAAGACTGTCAAAAACAAACGGCCTTCTGAGGCGTCCCGCGTTCGATTGATCTCGGGTCGGAATTCTCCAGTGTATTCCTTTGGGGAGTCCAAGGTGGCCAATACGGATCCTGCAGTACTCGGCCAGCAGGTTCTGTCTATTTGGAATGAACGAGTGGCTGGTGTAAAGAAACTATTTCGTAACCTTCGAACTATCGTTCTGCTGAAGTCTGACGATCTATTAGAGGTTGCAGTGTTTGAGTTTGACACGATTATGTATGATCACACCGAATATAAGTGGCAATGGAATGAAAGAGATAACTTAGAGGGTATCAGCAGAAGCACGGGTTGTCATCGCTTCACATGGCAACCGCATGGATCTCAATTTACAATTATTGAAGACGTTCCTTCTGACCGGCTGGCTATGCGCATAAGAAAGCCGCCAATTATTGATAGAGACACCGTTTTAGATTCTTTGAAATACGATAAGACCTGGATTCAAGTCATATAGGGGATTGAAAGGTGCCGCTTCTGAGGTAATCTGCATCCTCAGTACAGCCCGTAGGGATCGAGGTCTAGCTTGAGGCTGACCTTGGCGTGCTGGCCCTGCGCGAAGTCGTCGCGCATGCGGCGGGCCGCGGCGTTGATGCGCCCCGCGCTCTTCGAGAAGAGCGCGAGGTTCCAGCGGTATTTCTTGTTCACCCGCCGGATGAGCGCCGGGGCCGGACCGACAATCTCCATCCCCCGGAAATCCCCCTCCCGCAGAATCGCCTGGCCCAGGTTGCGCAGGCGGAACCCCTCACGTTCGGCCACCTCCGCGTCCTCCGACTCGATGAGGAAATGCGCCAGCCGGCGGAAGGGCGGATAGCCCGCCTTGCGCCGGTGCTCCAGCTCCGTCGCGTAGAAGGTCTCGTAGTCGTGCCCCGCCGCCGCCGCGACGGCGTAGTGCAGCGGGTGCCAGGTCTGGATGTACACCGTGCCCGGCCGGTCGCCGCGCCCCGCGCGGCCCGCCACCTGCGTCAGAAGCTGGAAGGTCTGCTCGGCGGCGCGGAAGTCCGGCAGCGCGAGGCCGCTGTCCGCGTTGATCACCCCCACCAGCGTCACGCCGGGGTAGTCGTGGCCCTTGGCGAGCATCTGCGTGCCGATGAGGATGTCAATCTCCCCGGCGGCGAAGCGCCCGAGGATTTTCGCGTGGCCGCCCCGGCCCGCCGTGGTGTCGGCGTCCATCCGGGCGACCCGCGCCCCCGGGAACGCGCGCAGGAGGTAGTCCTCCGCCTTCTGCGTGCCCAGGCCCACATAGGCCAGCCCGCGGAACCCGCACCGCGCGCAGGCGCCGGGCTTGGGCTGCTCCGCGTTGCAGTAGTGGCACCGGAGCACGCCGCCGCTGCTGTGGTAGGTCAGGCTGACCTGGCAGTTCTCGCAGCCCGCCACCCACCCGCATTTCGGGCAGAGGACATAGGGGGCGAAGCCCCGCCGGTTCAGCAGCAGGATGCACTGCTCCCCGGCGGCCACGCGGTCCGTCACCGCCCGCTCCAGCGCCTGCGACAGGATCACCTGGCCGGGGGACTCCGAGGCCTCCTCCCGCATGTTCACCAGCCGGACCTGGGGCAGGGCGCCGCGCGTGGCGCGCGTGAGCAGCTCGATCCGCTCCGACTTGCCCAGGTCCGTGTTGTGCCGCGACTCCACGGAGGGCGTGGCCGACCCCAGCACGCACACGGCCCCCAGCCGGCGCGCCCGCATGATCGCCACATCCCGCGCGTGGTAGCGCGGCGTCTCGCCCTGCTTGTACGAGCTGTCGTGCTCCTCGTCCACCACGATGATGCCGAGGTTGGGCAGGGGCGCGAACACGGCGGACCGCGCGCCCACGACGATGCGCACCTCGCCGCGCCGCGCGCGCCGCCACTCGTCGTAGCGCTCGCCCTGGCTCAGGGCGCTGTGCAGCACGGCGATGGACTGGTTGAACCGCGCGTAGAAGCGCCCCACAGTCTGCGGGGTGAGGGAGATTTCCGGCACGAGGATGATGGCGTCGCGGCCCAGCTCCAGAAACCGCTCGATGGCCTGGAGGTACACCTCCGTCTTGCCGGAGCCCGTGATCCCGCGCAGAAGAAAGGTGCGGTACTCGCGGGACTCCCCCGCCGCGCAGAGGGCCTCAAAGGCCCGGCGCTGCTCCGGGTTCAGGGGAAACTTCTCCGCCGCGTGCGGCGGCGCGTTCATGTCCGGCGCGCGGTAGATCTCCCGCTGCACCCGCCCGATGAGCCCCTTCTTCTCCAGCGCCGCCAGCACCCCCGCGTCCACCCGGTGCCTGTCGTACAGCTCCGAGGCCGCACGCTCCGGCGCGCCGTGGAGCAGGTCCAGGTAGACCCCCGCCTGCTTCGGCGCGCGCCGCTGCATCGCCTCCAGCGCCGCCGCATCCGGCACCGCCTCCTCCACCAGCACCGCCCAGGTCTCCGTCATGATGGAGACGCCCCCCTCCTCTTTCGCCTCCTCCTCGACCACCAGCCCGCGCCGCACCAGCGCCATCAGCGTGTTGCTCAGGGCCTGCGCCCCCGCGGCCCGCGCGAGCTGCACCCGCGTCAGCGGGCCCTTGGCGTACAAAGCCGCCACGATCTTCGCCTGCCGCTCCGACAGCCGCCCCTCGCCCGCGCGCTCCGTCACCAGCCGGTAGGCCTTCTTCGCCCCGCCGGAGCGCAGCCCGGCGGGCACGGCGCAGTGCAGCGCCTCGCCCCACGAGCAGCAGTAGTAGTCCGCCATCCACCGGCACAGCGCCAGCATCTCCGCGTCGAAGACCGGCTCCTCGTCCGGCAGGTCCAGCAGCCGCCGCACTTTGTCCGGGGCCAGGTCCGTGCGCGGGCTCAATGCCGTGATGTAGCCCGTGGCGATGCGCTCGCGCATGGGCGCCAGGGCCCGCATGCCGGGGGCCGCCCGCTCGCGCAGCGAAGCGGGCACCGCGTAGGTGAAGGTCTGGTCCAGCGGCAGGGCAAACACCACGTCCGCGTACAGGGCGTCCGTCGCGGTCTCCGGGGGATGGGGGGTGTGCATGGGCTCGCGCATGGGGATTCCGGGGTGCGGCGGACCCTTCCACCGCGCCCCCCAGCCTACCACATTCCCCGCAGGACCGGAAAGACCCGCCCGCGCCCGGGGGTGGGGGCGTCCCCCCGGGACATGCTAAAATGCGTTGTTCAGGGGGACGGGGCGGTTTCCCGCCTCTGCCACCCCCAAGAAGGAATGCTCCGCACATGCCGTTTCGCGTGATTGTGACAGAAGACGACCTGGTCCAGCGGGAGGTGATCGCCGACATCCTGACGGTGGCGGGGTTCTCCGTGCGCCCCTGCGCGGAGGCGCGGGAGGCCCTGGCCGCGCTGGAGGAGGACGACTTTGACATCCTTCTGACGGACATGCGGATGCCGGGCATGGACGGCCTGGAGCTGATGCGGGCCGCGCGCCGGATCCGCCCGGACCTGGCCGTGGTGATCATGACGGCCCACGCCACGGTGAAAACGGCGGTCACGGCGCTGAAGGAGGGGGCCGCCGACTACCTGGAAAAGCCCTTCGACAAGGACGAGCTGCTGGTGGTGATGACGCGCACGGGCGACCGGGCGGAGCTCCAGCGGCAGAACCTGCGCCTGCGCGAGCTGGTCACCGAGTCGGTGTCCCTGGGCAACATCATCGGCCAGAGCGACACCATGCGCCAGGTCTTCGAGCGCACCCGCCGCGCCGTCAACGTCAACAGCACGGTCCTCATCCTCGGCGAGTCGGGCACGGGCAAGGAGCTCATCGCGCGGCACATCCACTTCTCCGGCCCCCGGCGGAACAAGCCGTTCATCGTGGTCAACTGCGCCGCCATCCCCGACACCCTCGTGGAGTCGGAGCTCTTCGGTCATGAGAAGGGCGCCTTCACGGGCGCCGAGGTCAGCCGCCCCGGCAAGTTCGAGCTGGCCAACGGCGGCACCCTCTTCCTCGACGAGATCGGCGACATGCGCCTGGAAAGCCAGGCCAAGCTGCTCCGCGTCCTCCAGGACGGCGTCATCGAGCGCGTCGGCGCGTCCAAGCCCCGCCAGGTGGACGTGCGCGTCATCGTCGCCACCAACCGCAACCTCCGGCAGCGCGTCGAGGAGGGCGCCTTCCGCACGGACCTCTATTACCGCCTCGAGGTCCTCTCCATCGAGCTGCCCCCCCTGCGCGACCGCATCCAGGACCTCCCCCTGCTCGTCGCACACTTCCGCGAGAAACTCGGGAAGAAGCTGGGGATCGAGCCGCCCGTGGTGGCGCCCGACGTCATGGACGCCTTCCGCCGCTACCGCTGGCCCGGCAACGTCCGCGAGCTGGAGCACACCCTGGAGCAGGCCTTCATCCTCTCCAGCGCCCCCCGCCTCACGGCGGACGACCTCCCCGAAAAGCTCCGCACCCCCGCCCCCCAGACCGGCGGATTCCTCCTGCCCCCCGGCGGCCTCGTCATGGAGGACCTCGAGGAGGACCTCATCCGCCAGGCCCTCGACCGCGCCGGCGGCCGCATCAAGGAGGCCGCCGAACTCCTCGGCCTCACCTACAAAACCCTCCAGTACCGCCTCAAAAAGCACGACATAGACCGGACCGCCCCCGCCGCTGACGAGTGACCCCCGCCGGAAGGCGGCCGCCTATCCCCTACCCCCGCCCGCCTGCGCTCGGATGCGCCGCGCCGCGAGCGCCATGATCCCCACGGACACCAGGAACAGGCCCGCACCCGCCGCCGTCTGCATGAACGACGCCTTCCGGAGCCCCGCGCCCATCAGGGCGAACACCAGTGTCGTGGGCAGGTAGCCCGCCAGCGTCGCGGCGAAGAACGGCAGCGCGCGGGCCGTGCTCACCCCCGCGAGCAGGTTGGTCAGCGTGTTGTGCCCCAGCGGGAAGAACCGGATCGAGAGGATCACCAGAAACGTGTTCTCCCGAAGCAGCGTGTCATAGCGGCGGATCCGCGCCGGCAGGCGCGGCAGCACGAAGTCCCGCCCCAGAAACCGCGCCAGATGAAACAGCACCCCCGCCCCCAGCAGCCCCGCCAGCAGGGACCAGACCGTCCCCCACGCCGCGCCGAAAATGATCCCCCCGGCGAACGACAGCGCCAGCCGCGGAAACCCCGCCACCGTCAGCGCCGCCCCCCCGGCCACAAACATCCACCCGCCCCACGCCCCGCTCTCCACAATCCGCAGCCGCACCCACTCATAATCCCGCACCGCGTCCCCCACCGGCGTCCCCCGGAGAACAAACCACCCCGCCCCCACCAGCAGCACCAGCAGGAAAAACTTCAGCCCGGACAGCGCCCGTCCCGGCGTGATTTCGGGGGGGCTATCGTTCATGGCGCGCGCGTCTCACTTCTCCGGGGGCAGGGGCTTGTAGAGGATGTCCTTGAACTGGACCGTCACGGGCTCGCCGCTGTGGAGCTGGAGGCCCAGGATGCCGGAACGGTCGAGCTGGGCGGGGTCGTTGTCCTCCACCTCGGCCATGAGCTGCTGTCCGTTGACATACAGGGTGATGCGGGTGCCGCGGCAGACAAGGCGGTACGCGTGCCAGTCCTCAAGCCGGAAGGGGGCCGGGCCCTGCGCCTCGGGGATGGGCGTCACGGTCTTGGCACCGTCGGGGCCGAAGACCGTCCTCTCCCCGCGCAGGGCGAGGTCGTGGCGCCCCCACTCGTCATAGAGCCGCACCAGCCAGTCCGTCTTCAGATTGTTGTCCATCTGGTACCCGGCGATGTCGTGGTCCGGCAGGAGTTTGCTCCGGAACTGGAAGCCGCCATTGGACGCGGCGTCGCCCCACATCCGGTAGTTCATTGTCAGCTCGAAGTCGTCCATGGCGCCGCCCTCCCACACAAGGTACTGGTTGACCGTGCAGGGGTGCTCCTTCGTGATGCGGCCCGTGATCGCGCCGTCCTCAATGGTCCAGTAGCTCATGTCCGGGCTCTCCCACCCGGTGAAGTCCTTCCCGTTGAAGAGCGGGATGAACCCCTCGCCCCCGGACGCAGACGGCGTGCCGCAGGCCTGCTGCGCCCCCGCGCAGCGGTCGCCCGCCGTCGTCGCGCAGCCGGTCGCCGCGAGCAGCGCCAGCGCCAAGGCCAGCCCAACACACACCGTCCGCCCGCAGCCGCCAACCAAGCGAATATCCATGTGCCTCCAGAATCCCGCAGCGGGCGCGCCCCGCGGCATGCGGGGCCGGATCCGGCGGGCGCCCCCAGTCTACCCCGCACCGCCCCCGCCGGGGCAAACACACGTGGTCGCCGGATAATAGACGGTTGCGGAGGTACTTGAGAATAGAAGCGCACTGTGGAATCGCGCTGAAGGCCTCGACGCCGTCAGAGATGTTTTTTCACCCATGAGACGCGAAAGACCCGGGGCTTTCCGACAAGAGATTGCCGCGTCGGCCGGGACGGCCTCCTCGCAATGACGGGAAAATGCACGTCATTGCGAAGGAGCGACGCGACTGAAGCAACCTCGTTCTCGCCGCGGTTTCGGCTCTTGCGACATCTTATCCGGCAATCAGGGAACACACAGCCCCCCCGCCCTCAGGCGTGCTCGATGCCGGCGTGGTTGGCGATGTCCTCGCAGGTGGTGACGAGGTCGGAGCGGCTGAGGTCGTGGATGTCGGCGCGGCCGTTGATGCGGGCGAAGGCCTCCAGTTCGTGGCGAAGGACCGCCGCGAAGTTGGCGAAGCGGCGGGCGGACTGCTCGACGTCGAGGCGCGCGCGCAGGGCCGGGTCCTGGGTGGTGATGCCGACGGGGCATTTGCCGGTCTGGCACACGCGGTACTGCTGGCAGCCGATGGCGATGAGCGACGCCGTCGCGAGGGCCACGGCGTCGGCGCCCAGCGCAATCGCCTTGGCGATGTCCGCGCTGTCGCGGAAGCCGCCGGTGACGCACAGGGTGACCCGGCTGCCGGCCTGGTCGAGGAAGCGCCGCGCCCGGTGGACGGCGTAGACCGGCGGGATACAGGTGTTGTCCTTGACGAATACCGGGCCCGCGCCGGTGCCGCCGCCGCGGCAGTCCACGGTGATGAAGTCGGGCTCCGCCGCGAGCGCCGCCGCGAGGTCCTCCTCGATGTGGCACGCCGCCACCTTCACCCCCACAGGCCGGCCGCCAATCCATTCGCGGAGCTGCGCCACCGTGGCCGCGAGGTCCTCGGGCCGCTCCAGATGGAAGGGCCGCCCCGGCGAGATGGCGTCGCGGTCGCGCGGGATGCCCCGGATCGCCGCGATCTCGTCGGTGATCTTCGCCTGGGGCAGGTGGCCGCCGAGCCCCGGCTTGGCCGCCTGGCCGATCTTGATCTCCACGGCGTCCGCCTGGCGGACCGCCTCCTCGCGCCAGGAGAAGGGCGCGGTGCCGATCTCGTAGATGTAGACGCCCGCCTCGGCGCGCTCCTCGGGCAGGAGCCCGCCCTCGCCGGAGCACATGGCCGTGCCCGCGCGCTTGGAGCCGCGCGCCAGGGCGATCTTCGCCTCGCGCGAGAGCGCGCCGAAGGACATGTGGGACACATAGAACGGGACGTCGAGCACCACGGGCGCTGCCGCCCCCGGCCCGATCACCGTGCGCAGGGTCACGGGCTCGTCCTCGTTCAGCGGCAGGCGCGAGAGCTGGACGCCCTTGAACAGGACGGCGTCCCACCCCGGCACGGGGCGGCGCGTGCGCATGGCCGTGATCTCGCTCTCCCCCGACAGCGCCATCTGCTGGATGCGGGCCATGCCCGGCTCGCCGTCATCCTTGTCCTTGCGCCACGCGGAGAGGTAGCCGGTGTCCACGCCGCCCGGGCCCTCCGCCGCCGGGGGCGCGGGCGTCGCGGGTACGGCGGGAGCGGCCGCGGGCTTCGGCGCGGGCAGCGGGGCCTGCTCCTCAAAGTCCCCCGGGCCCGCGCCGCACACCGGACACTCGTCCGGCGGCTCCGGCCCCTTGTGGAGATACCCGCAGACGATGCACACCCATTCCTTTTCAACGGCGGACATAACGTATCCTCCCGGCAATGTTGGGGCGCGCCGCAGTCTTCATACCGCGCGCCGTGAAAACCCGCACCCTCGTCACCCCCGCGAAAGCGGGGGCCCATGCCTTCGGCTCGGGACGCAACCGGCCGGCCCCGGATGGATTCCCGCGTTCGCGGGAATGACGGCGGCCTCGCTCATTGCCTCACTTCACCTCGAAGAACCGCTCCTTCGGCGCGTTGCACACGGGGCAGCGGTCGGGCACGTCGTCGCCAACGTGCGTGTGGCCGCAGATCTCACACACATAAATCGGCGCGGCCGCCAGGTCACCGCCCGCCTGCAACGCCGCCAGCGCGCCCTGGTACAGCCCGTGGTGCGTCTCCTCGACAACCATCGCGTTGCGGAAACTGATCTCCGCCTTGCGGTTGCCCTCGGCCACCGCCTCGGCCACGAACGGCGGGTACATCTCCTGGAACTCGTGCCCCTCGCCGTCAATCGCCTGCTGCAAATGCTCCAGCGTCGTCGTCACGCCGCCCATGGCGCGCAGGTGCGCGTGGGCATGCACCGTCTCGGCCTCCGCCGCCGCGCGGAACAGCTTCGCCACCTGCGGGAAGCCCTCCTGCTCCGCCTTCTTCGCAAACGCCAGATACTTCCGGTTCGCCTGGCTCTCGCCCGCAAACGCCGCCTGAAGATTGTCCATGCTGCCCATGATGACCGTCCCTCTCTGGTTGGTGCGGGCGCGCATCCGGGGATATTCCCCCGCCGGAACCGCGCCGCGCGGCTCTTGTCAGGAAACCTTATCAAATGCGCAAACGCCATGCAAACGCCCTTCGAATCGTCCGGGCTGGAAAAGCCGGGGACACCTCCGCCGGCCCCCGCGTGCGGCGACGCGGCAAGCAGGGGTTCGGTTATTTCGCCCAGGTGAACGTCTCCCCCGCCGCGAGGGCAAGCGGCGTCTTCTCGCCGTTGCAGACGAGGTCGGTAGCGACGGGGCGGTCGGCGCGCAGGGTGGCGCGCTCGACCTTGCCCTCGCGCCATTGGATGTCCACCGTGAGGCCGCCGCGCGCGCGGAGGCCCGCCGCGCTGCCGTCGCGCCAGGCGGAGGGCAGGGCGGGCAGCAGCCGCACCGCGCCGTCGTGGCACTGGAGGAGCATCTCGATGATGCCCGCCGCGACGCCGAAGTTGCCGTCAATCTGGAAGGGCGGGTGGGCGTCGAAGAGGTTGGGGTAGATGCCGCCGCGCTGGTAGCGCTTGCCCGTGCTGTCGGCGGGCTGGAGCATGTTGGCGAGCACCTTGCACACGCGGTCGCCGTCGAGGCAGCGCGCCCACAGGCAGACCTTCCACCCCATGGACCAGCCGGTGCCGCCGTCACCCCGGTACAGCAGGGACTGTTTCGCCGCCTGGAACAGCTCCGGCGTGGCCGGGGTGATCTCCTCGCCGGGGAACACGGCCCACAGGTGGGACACATGGCGGTGGTCGTTCTTCGGGTCGTCCTTGTCCTCCAGCCACTCCTGGAGCTGGCCGTGCCGGCCGATCTGGTTCGGTGCGATGCGCGCGCGCAGCTCGTCCAGCCGCGCCGCGAATTCTGCGTCCACGCCGAGG
This sequence comes from Candidatus Hydrogenedentota bacterium, assembly GCA_033813475.1. Classification (GTDB taxonomy): domain Bacteria; phylum Hydrogenedentota; class Hydrogenedentia; order Hydrogenedentales; family CAITNO01; genus JAAYBR01. The sequence continues at coordinate 2,420 of JAPXRP010000010.1, read as the reverse complement.
GCGCGCGCCGCCGCCGCCGTGTCGGCGAAGAGCCCGCGGATGATCTGGTGGTCCATGGCGGGGCCCATGACGAGGCCGCCCTGCTCGGGCGAGTTGGACGGCCCGCTGAGGAGCGGCTTCGCGGGGTCGCGCGGGTCCTCGACGAGATACTGCGCGAAGAACTCGGCCGCGCCCTTCATGATGGGGTAGGCGCGGTCGCGCAGGAAGGCGTCGTCGCCCGTGTGCTGCCAGTGCCGCCAGAAGTGCTGGCAGAGCCACGCGCCGCCGGTGGGCCAGATGCCGTGGTCGCTGGCGTTGATGGGCGCCGCGCCGCGCCACAGGTCGAAGTTGTGGTGGAGCACCCAGCCGGGGGCGGCGTAGTGCGCCTGGGCCACGCGCGCGCCGGACTGCGCCACCTCCTCCAGCGCGTCGAAGAGCGGCAGGTGGCACTCGGACAGGTTGCCCGGCTCGGCGAGCCAGTAGTTCATCTCCGTGTTGATGTTCACGGTGTACTTGCTGTCCCACGGCGGCGTGAGGCTGTCGTTCCACAGCCCCTGGAGCGTGGCGGGCTGGCCGCCCGCGCGGCTGCATGCGATCATGAGGTAACGCCCGTACTGGCACAGCAGCGCGGGCAGGCTCGGGTCGGGCGCGGTGGTGTAGCGGCGGATCCGCTCGTCCGTGGGCACCCCCTTCGGGGCGGGGCCGAGGTCGAGGGACACGCGCCGGAACAGCGCCTGATGGTCCGCCACATGCTCCGCCCGCAGGGCGTCCCACCCGCGCGCGGACGCGCCCAGCATCTCCGCGCACGCCGCCGCCGGGTCGCCGGACACGTCGCCGTAGTCGCGGTAGGACGTGGCCGCGGCGAGATAGAACACCACCGCGTCCGCCTTGTCCACGCGGAGCTCGCCGCCCGCGACGGTGAGGCTGCCGCCCTCGGCCACGGCTTGCAGCCGCGCCTCGAAGCGCAGGACACTCGGAATGGTCTCCGGATCCCCCGGCTCGAAGCGGTAGTCGTCCGGCCGGCCCCGGAGGGCCAGGGTGTCCGCGCCCGCCGCTTCGCACACCGCCTGCTGGTGCGGCGACGCGAGGCGCACGGTGCAGGAGACCGCGCCGGGCTTGTCCGCCGTGACGCGCAGGGCGAGGATGCGCGCGGGATAACTGGCAAACACCTCGCGGCGGTACGCCACCCGCTTGGCGGTGTACTCGGTGACCGCCGTGGCCGAGTCGAGGTCCAGCGAGCGGGTGTACTTCTTCACGCCGTCGGCGTGGTCGAAGCGGATCAGCACGTCGCCAAAGGCCTGGTAGGGAAGCTGGCGCAGGGGCGCCGACATGAAATGCGCCGTCGCCAGGTCCTGGGCCTCCTTCTGCTTCCCCTCGAAGAGCAGCCGCCGGATTTCGGGAAGATATTCCGCCGCGCCCTCGTGGGCGTAGTCGCGCGGCCCCCCGGCCCACAGCGTGCCCTCGTTGAACTGGATGCGCTCCTCCGGCGCGCCGCCGAAGACCATCGCGCCCAGGCGCCCGTTGCCCACGGGCAGCGCCTCCACCCACTGCGCGGCGGGCTGCTCATACCACAGCGTGAGATTGTCCGGGGCGGCGTCCGCCCCCGCCGACACGGCCAGCACCAGCGCGCACATCAGTCCCATGACGGGTCTCCTTCTCCGGCGGGGCCGCCCGCCCGCGCCGTCTCAAGCATACACGAAGCCGGCCGGCCGCAGGCAGATGCTCCGGAAACTTTCGACAGCGGGCCACTGCCGAACACAGCAGCGAAGAGAGAAGGAGGAGAAACCACCGATGAACAGTGATGAACACCGATGGGGAACGGCTTTGCAACGCGTCTCATGCCTTTTCTTCATCACTGTTTATCGGTGTTCATCGGTGGTTCCCCTGTCCGGCCGTTCACAGGCTGATGCGCCGCGGTTTCAGTCTGGAAACGCCGAAGTTGATCAGCAGGCAGGTCTTGAGCCCCGTCGCGCGGAGGTAGTTAAGGCACTGGGCCTCATGGACCGGATCAATCTCCTTCACCGCCTTCAGTTCCAGCAGCAGCCGGTCCTCCACGAGAAAGTCCGCCACATACTCGCCCACCACCACGCCGTTGTAACGGACGGCAACCGGGTGCTGCTGCGCGAAGCGAATTCGCTGCAGCGCGAACTCATGCGCCAGCGCGTTCTCGTAGACTTTCTCCAGGAAACCCACCCCGAGCGTGTTGGACACCACAAAGGCGCACCCGATCACCCTCTGGGACAACTCGTCATGCTCAACAGAATCCATGCGTTCCTCCCTTTCTGTCGTCGCGTTCGACCACCTTCACCAATCCTACACTGAATATCCCAAGAAATAGAAACCACCGATGAACACCGATGGGGAACGGCTTTGCAACGCGTCTCATGCCTTTTCTTCATCACTGTTTATCGGTGTTCATCGGTGGTTCCCCTGTCCGGCCG
>JAPXRP010000009.1:0-44139 GCA_033813475.1 Candidatus Hydrogenedentota bacterium | reverse complement strand
TCCGGGAAAACCTGTGGCCCCGGGCCCGAGAAACGCCCCCAGACAGATGGACCTCTTCGCCTACGACTCGTCATAGGCGAAGCCTTTACCCGAAAATCTTGGGGGAAGTCCTGTTATCCCCCACATGCGGGAGGATGAACTGTTTCATGTCTCACGATCCCGCGCCGGGTCAGCGCCCGGCGGCGGCGTTTAACGCCCGCGCCACGCGCGCGATCTGCGCCTCCGTAATCCCGTCAAAGAACGGCACCGCCAGGGCGTGCGGATAGAGGTCCACCACGTTCGGGCAGTCCGCGCGGTTCAGGTACAGGGCGCACTCGTCGGCGATCTCGTCCTCCACCGCCGCATCCACCCAGTGCCGCAGCAGCAGCCGGGTCCGCACGGGCGCGGCGCGGCCCGGCAGCAGTGCCACGCAGAAATACCAGGCGGACGCCGCCCCCTCCAGTTCCTCCTGAAGGCGGATTTCGGGACGCAGCAGCGACCGGAGCAGCCCCGCCAGGGCGCGGCGGCGTTCCAGCCGCGCGGGGAGGGTCTCCAGTTTCAGCGTGCCGAGCACGGCCTGCATGGCCGTGTAGCGCAAATCCCCCGGGGGCACCGCCTGGCGGCTGCGGTAGGCCCGGCTCACCCAGTCCTTGACCGCCGGAAAACTCATGAGGGCAAGCACCGGCCAGGCCAGCGCGGCGCGCATCATCAGGCGCTCCTTCCGCGCGGCGGCCGCCTTCTGGAGGAAGACGGACGGGTCGTGCCGGCAATGGGCGGTCTTCTCGCGGATGAACCGGACCAGGTCCGGGTCATGGCTGACGACCATGCCGCCGCCGTAGGTGTTGACCGGCTTGGTCGGCTCAAAGCTGTAGAAGCCGGCATAGCCGAAGGACCCCGTCTGCCGCCCCTTCAGCGTGGCGCCCAGGGAATGGGCGCAGTCCTCCACCACCGCGACGCCCCGCGCGTCGGCCTCCGCGGCGATGACGTCCACCGGCGCGGGGTTGCCGAAGGCGTGCAGCACAATCACCGCCCTGGTCCGCGGCGTGTACCGCGCGCGGACCGACTCGGGGGTGACGTTGAGGGTGCGCAGGTCCACATCCGCCGGGATGACCGCCGCCCCCGTGCCCTGCACCAGGGGAATCAGGTCCTTGAGGGTGTAGGCGGGCACGATGACCTCGTGGCCGGGACCGACGCCGATGTGCTCCAGGATCAGGCGCATCCCCTGGCGGCCCGACGCCAGCGCCGCGGCCGAGGGCACGCCCGCAAACCGGGCCACATGCTCCTCGAACTCGGCGACCACCGAGGGGGCCGTCAGCGCCAGGGGCGCCGTGTCGCGTCCGATGCGCTTCCACTCGTCCGGCAGGGTGTCGGCCCAGCGCCGGGGCAGCAGGGGCATTCTCATGGCTTTTTCCCAAAGTAGAACCGGATGTCCCGGAGGTTTTGCGCCACCGCGCCGAGGAGCCCGGCGGGCCGCAGCCGCAGGCTCAGCTCGGTGTTCGTCGTGTCCCAGCAGGCGCTTTCACAGCGAAGCACCTTCTCTCGCTCCTTATGGAACTCGGGGCTTCGCCAGATCTCCTCCAGCGGGCGGGTGCGCACGCTGAAGCGGCCCTCCATGTCGGCGCAGGGGCTCAGGCGGCCCTTGGGGTCCACCGCCGCCACCGCCCACCCCGCATGGCACTGGAAACGCCGCGGCGCGCGGTACAGGTCGGGGATGCCATCGAAGAAGGCGTCGGACGTGGTGAGCAGGCGGCTCTTCCGGCAGGCCGCGCGCAGCATCCCCAGCTCCTCCTCCAGTGCGGGCAGGTCCCCGGGGCCGAAGACCAGGTCGTCATAGGCCGCCGGGTCCTTGAGCCGGTGCAGCAGGTTGACATGGATCGGCGCGAATTTGACCTGGTGCGCCCCGATCCCCTCCGCATAGGCCAGCATCTCCGGCATGTTCCGGAAATTGCCCTTCGTGATCAGATAGTTGATGCCGATGCGGATGCCCGGCCCTTTCTCGCGGACCAGCCGGATGGCCTCCAGCGCCGCCGCATGCGTGCCCTCGCCCCGCACCCGGTCATGGTGTGTCCCCTCCGGCCCCTCCAGGGAGATGGAGAAGGTGGACACCCCCGCCGCCGCCAGCCGCTCCGCGTGCGACGGCGTCATGAGCGCGCCGTTGGAGCAAATGTGCACCGTCATGCCGTGGGAGCGGGCGCGGCCGATGATGTCATACAGGTCGCGCCGCAGCAGGGGCTCGCCCCCGCTGATGGACACCAGCATCGTGCCCAGCCGGGCCGCCGAATCCAGCACGGCAAACCACTCCTCCGTGGACAGCTCGCGCTCCCCGGCGCGGAGCTTTTCCAGCTCGCACACGCCGCACATGCGGCAGCGAAGGTTGCAGTGGTCCGTGACGAACATCAGGAGCACGGGAAGATACCGGGGCGGACGCCCCGCATACCGGCACGCCAATGTGTGCAGCACCCGCAGGCCGCCCCCCGCGAGCCGCCCGAAGTTGCCTAGACTGTCCAAGATTCCAGCCAATGCGCGCCTGCCTGCCGCTTCGCGGCGTGGTCCCCTCCCCCCGCAGAGTGTCGCACGCCCGCCGCACGCGCCGCAAACGCCGCGTTATCCCCCGCCGCCGCCGTCCGCCCGCAACTGAAGCAGTTCCCGGGCCTCGGCGAGCTGCGGCCCGTCCCCCAGCAGCAGCACCCGGTCGCCCGCCTCCAGCCGCAGGCCGGCGCCCGGGCTCACAATGCTGGCCCCCGCGCGCTCGACGCCGATCACGCTGGCCCCCGTGCGGGCGCGCAGGTCCGTCTCCCCCAGGAGCATCCCGGCGGCGCGGGCGTCCGGGGCGATCTCCACGGTCTCCAGATGCGCCCGCCGGAGCAGGGTGGGCATCTCCTGGCGCCGGGACTCCTCCAGGGGCTCGGCGAACATTTCGCGCAGCATGAGCTGGCCCCGCGCGTAGACGCGGATGAAGGGCTCGCGCATGAACAGCGTGATCACCGCCGCGACGCCGACCAGGAAGGCCAGCATCGGCCAGGGCGGCAGGATCAGCGCGCTCAGCATGAGCAGCCAGAAGAAGGCCACCACGGTGCCCGACGCCGCCACCACCCCCATCACGATGGAGCGGAACGCCGTCACCTGCCCGGGCGCCACGCCCCGGGGCACCGCCATCTCCGCCAGGATCATGCCCACCGCCCGGAACTTGCGCACCACGGCCACCCAGAACGGCAGCACCGCCAGCAGCGCCCCGAACCAGAACAGGGTGTTCACGCCGCCCGTCCACGGGGGAAGGGCGTTCCACCAGCCCGGCCGCCCGTGAAAACGGCCGGCCAGCCCGGCCGCCGCGATGAACACCCCCGCCGAGACCACCAGGTTGGCGAAAATCTGAAACAGGGACCGGCGCAGCACCCGGAGCACCGCGTTTCCGGCGGGGGTGCCCCTTCCCAGGGAGGAAAGCCACTGGGAATAGGCCAGCAGGGCCGTCAGCAGGGGCCGGGGGGTCACCTGCACCATGCGGTCCGCGATCCACGCCGACCGCGGCACCAGCAGCGCCGAGGAGAGCATGGTCACCGCCGAAACCGACACCACCACCGGATAAAGGAAATCGTCAATCACGCCCAGCCGCGACCCCAGCGCCGCGATGATGAACGAGAACTCGCCGATCTGCACCATGCTCAGGCCCACCCGCACCGCCGTCCGCGGCGTGTGCCCCGAAAGCACCGTGCCCAGCGCCATGACAAAAGACCGGCCGAAAAACGCGACCAGAGACACCACCGCCACCGCCCGCCAGTGCTCCAGGAAGTCCGCCGGGTTGATCAGCATCCCCACGGAGACGAAGAAGATCGCCGCGAAGAGGTCGCGCACCGGCATCAGCAGGGGCAGCACCCGGTGGTTCTCCCGCGCCTCCGCCACCAGCGTCCCCGCCACAAAGGCCCCCAGGGCCGTGCTGAACCCCGCCCGCTCCGCCAGCAGCGCCCCCGCGCAGCAGATGCCCAGCGTGCCTGTCAGCAGCAGCTCCCGGTTCTGACGGCGGCTGAACCGCCGCACCACCGGCGGGACCACGAAGAGGCCCACCAGCACCGCCGCCGCCAGCAGGGCCGTCAGCCTGCCCAGCGTCACCACCGTCTGCGTGAGGGAGAACGAGCGGGTCAGCGCCAGGCCGGAAAGGAGCCCCAGCATGAGCGTGCCCAGGATGTCGTCGAAGATGGACACCCCCATGGCCACCTGCGCGTGGGGGGACCGCTCCTCGCCGCGCTCCGCCAGGGTGGCCACCAGAAAGGTGCTCGACGTGATGGAGAGCATCGCCCCGAGGAACACGGAGTTCATGGCGGACCAGCCGAAATACAGCCCGAGGTGGTAGCCCACCCAGAGCATCAGCCCGATTTCGAGCGCCGCCGTCAGCCCCGCCCCGAAGCCCACCCGCACCAGCCGGCGCAGGTTGAACTCCAGCCCCACGCAGAACAGCAGGAAGACGACCCCCAGGTCGGAAAGCGTCTGGATCGCCGCCCGGTCCGCCACCAGCGGAAACTGGGGCATGTTCGGCCCCACCAGCACCCCCGCCAGAATGTACCCCAGCGCCACGGGAAGCCCAATCCGGTGAAACACCACCGACACACACCCCGCCGTCACCATCACAACGGCCAGACTGTGCAGCAATGATTCCATCAACGTGGCATCCAGGCTCCGCTCCCCGGCCATTTTGGCGGGGTCCCCCCGGAGAATGCAAACCCCGCCCGGCTATTCCTCCCCGTCTGCGGCCGCGCGCAGCAGGTCCCGCGCCGCGGCCAGCTGCGCCTCGGTCCCCATCAGCAGCACACGGTCGCCCGCCTCCAGCCGAAGGTCGGCGCCGGGGCTCACAATGCTGGTCCCCGCGCGGTCCACCCCGATGATATTGGCCCCCGTGCGGGCGCGCAGATTCGTCTCCCCCAGCAGCCGCCCCGCCGCCGCGGCGCCCCCGGGAATCTCGACGGTTTCCAGGTGGGCGCGGCGCAGCAGGGTGGGCATTTCCTGGCGGTGGGACTCCTCCAGGGGCTCGGCGAACATCTCGCGCAGCATGAGCTGGCCCCGGGCGTAAATGCGGATGAAGGAGTCCCTCAGAAGAAAGGTGATCCCCGCCGCCACCGCGGCCAGAAACGCCAGCATGGGCCAGGGCGGCAGGATCAGCGCGCTCAGCATCAGCAGCCAGAAGATGGAAATGACCGTGCCCGCCGCCAGCACCACGCTGGACACGATGGACCGCGAGGAGGACACCTGCCCCTGCGCCACCCCGCTGGGCACCGCGATCTCCGCCAGAATCATCCCCACCGCCCGCAGTTTGCGCACCACGGCCACCCAGAAGGGCAGCACCACCAGCAGCGCGCCGAACCAGAACAGGGTGTTCACCCCGCCGGTCCACGGCGGCAGCGCCGCCCACCAGCCCGTCCGCCCGTGGAACCGCCCCGCCAGGCCCGCCGCCCCGATGAAGACGCCCGCGCCCACCAGCAGGTTGATGAAAATCTGCAGCAGCGACCGGCGCAGCACCTGCCGGACCGCGTCCGGCACCGGCGACGCCCCCCCCAGCGACCCCAGCCACTGCGAATAGGCCATGACCGCCGCCAGCAGCGGCTGCGGGGCCGCCCGCTGCACCCGGTCGCTGATCCCCTCGGCCCCCCGCATGAGCAGCGAACTGGCAAGCATCGTCAGGGCGGAGACCGCCACCGCGACCGGGTAGAGAAAGGCGTCAATCACTTTCAGCTGCAGGCCCAGTGTGGCGATGATGAAGGAGAACTCCCCGATCTGCGCCATGTTGATGCCCACCCGCACCGCGGTGCGCGGGGAATGGCCCGACAGCAGCGTGCCGATGAAGATGGCCGCCGCCCGGCCCGCCAGGGTGACCAGCGCGACCACCAGCGCGGCCTGCCAGTGCTCCAGCAGCTCCTCCGGCCGGATCAGCATCCCCACGGACACAAAGAAGATGGCCGAAAACATGTCCCGCACCGGCGACACCAGCGGCATGATCCGGTGGTTCTCCCGCGCCTCCGCCACCAGCGTCCCCGCCACAAAGGCCCCCAGCGCCGTGCTCAGCCCCGCCTGCTCCGCCAGCAGCGCCCCGGCGCAGCAGATGCCCAGCGTCGCCGTCAGCAGCAGCTCGGAACTCCGCCGCCGGCTGAACCGCCGCACCAGCGGCGGCACCACGAACAGCCCCGCCAGCAGCCCCACCGCCAGCAGCGCCGTCAGTTTGCCCAGCGCCAGCGCCGCGCCGCCAAAGGTGACCGCCCGGCTCACCGCGATGCCCGACAGCACGCCGAGCATCACCGCGCCCAGGATGTCCTCAAAGATGGCCACCCCCGTGGAAAACTGCGCGTGCGCCGCGCGCTCCTCCCCCCGGTCCGCCAGAATCTTCACCAGGAACATGCTGGAGTTGATGGAGAGCATGGCCCCCAGGAAGATGCCGTCCATGGCCGACCAGCCAAAGAACAGGGCGACATGGTAGCCCAGCCACAGCATCAGGCCGATTTCCAGCGCCGCCGTCAGCCCCGCCCCGATCCCCACCCGCGCCAGCCGCCGCAGATTAAACTCCAGCCCCACGCAGAAAAGCAGGAACACAATCCCCAGTTCCGACAGCCCCTCGATCGCCTCCCGCTCCACCGTCAGCGGAATCTGCGGCGTCCCCGGCCCGATCAGCACCCCCGCCAGAATGTACCCCAGCGCCACCGGAAGCCCGATCCGGTGAAAAAGCACCGAGACACACCCCGCCGTCACCATCACCAGCGCCAGATTGTAAAGAAGCGTGTGCATCCGACTCCCGGCCCCCTCCCTCCCACACCGCATTCTGGGGAACACACCCCCGCCCGCGCAAGTAGGCGGTTACGCGGCACCCTTTGGAGTGCGGCGGCAACGACGCCGCTTTGGTTCTCCGAAATCACACAGTGCCTACCAATCCGCCGACGCCTCATACTCGTCGCACACGTTTATGGCGTCCGTCTTGAATCCGTATATAGTCTTTATCTGCGCACTTGTCGCGGTCTGCTCGAACCATGCGGCAGAACACCACGGGTAAAGACCCGCAGCATGAACAAGGCCGTGTTTTACGGCGTTTTGATGCGTGTAGTTGAGCCGGGCGAAATAGGACTTCTCATAGGTGAGGCGTGTATCCCGAAAATTGTGCCACACCTGGCGCCCCGGCGCGCCGTCCAGCCGGTCAACCCACTTCGCGGTCTTCTCGTGAAGCGTTCCCAGCATCCTGGAAAGACTCCGCGCCCCATCCTCCAAAACCGGGGAATGGGCTACGAAATGATAGTGGTTCGAAAAGACCGCCCAAGCCTCCAGGTGCCAGCCAAAATCGGAAGACACTTTAAGCAGCCCGCGGCACAGCACGCCCAGACGCGCAGCGCCGCGAAAATGATGCTCCTTGCGGTAGGTGCCGACGGTGACAAAATAGGTGCCGCCTTCAGAAAGGCGGTGAACCGGCGCACGCGGCCAGCACGCCTCGCGGACTTCACCGACCCTTTCAGTGTGTTCCCCGGCGCTGTCAGATGTGTTCGGGTCGTTCATGGCGCTCCAGCCAAAGCGGTGTCGCCGCTGCGCTCTGCCACCGCACTCCATATAGACGTCACCGGAAGCCCCTTTGGAGTGCGGCGGCAACGACGCCGCTTTGGTCAGTCAAAATCATACCGCGCATAGGCATGCCGCGCAAACCAAAGGAGCGGTACGGAACCCCGGCGTCCGCGCTTGCAGGGGCGGTCGGGGCGTGCTAGGATGGGCGGAAGGCCCCGTTTGTTGCGGGGCGGAAGGAGTGCTCTGCGATGCGTGTGATGATTCTGGGCGCGAAGGGGCAGTTGGGCCGCGAGCTGGCGGCGCGCTACCACCAGCGCGCCCATGTGCTGCCCCTGGACCTGCCCGCCTTTGACATCGGCGACCCGGCCCAGGTCCGCGAGGCCTTTGCCAATTTCCCGCCGGACCTGGTGGTCAACGCGGCGGCCTACACGGACGTGGACGGCGCGGAGGCCAACCGGGAGGCGGCGTTTCGCGTCAACGTGACGGGGGCCTTCAACGCGGCCGCCGAGGCGGAGCGGGTCGGCGCGCGGCTGGTCTACTACTCGACGGATTTCGTGTTTGACGGCCAGTCCCCGGACGCCCTGGCCGAGGGGGCGCCTGTCGGGCCGGAGTCCCCGCTGGGGGTCTACGGTTTCACCAAATACCTGGGCGAACTGGCGTCGCGGCGGGCGTCCCGCCACCTCATCCTGCGCACGGCCTGGCTCTACGGCCCCGGCGGCAACAACTTCGTGGAGAAAATCCTGGCGGCGGCGGCCTCCCGGCCCGAGCTGCGCGTGGTGGCCGATGAGACGGGCTGCCCCACCCACACCTGGGACCTGGCGGAGGCCACGGAGGCCCTGTGCGACGCGGAGGCCGCCGGCCTGTTCCATGTGGTCAACACCGGGGCCTGCTCGCGGGCGGAATTCGCCCAGGCCATCCTCCGGATGGCGGACCTGCCGGCGCGCGTGGTCTCCTGCCGGTCCCGCGAATTCCCCACCCTGGCGCGGCGGCCCGCGCGCGCGGTGCTCGACCCGGCAAAATACACCCAGACCACCGGACGCCCCCTGCGCGGCTGGATCGAGGCGCTGGCGCACTACATGGAACGGAGAAAGGCGGCGGAATGAAGAAGATTCTGGTCACCGGCGGCGCGGGCTTCATCGGCTCCGCCTTCGTACGCCTCCAGCTTCGTGACTACCCGGAGGTTCACATTGTCACCTACGACAAGCTGACGTATTCCGGCAACCTGGACAACCTGCGCGATGTGGACCCGGCGCGCCACACCTTCGTCCAGGGCGACATCGCCGACCCCGACACGCTCGGCCCCGCCCTGGCGGGCTGCGACGCCGTGGTCAACTTCGCCGCAGAGAGCCATGTGGACCGCAGCCTGAACGGCGCGGCGGACTTCATCGCCACGAACGTCGCCGGGGTGAACACGGTGCTCGACCAGGCCCGCCGCGCGGGGGTCGGGCGGGTGCTTCTCGTCTCCACGGACGAGGTCTACGGCAGCATTGACGAGGGCGCCTTCCGCGAGACGGACGCGCCGCATCCGCGCAACCCCTACGCCGCCAGCAAGGCGGCGGGCGAGCTTTTCGGCACGGCGCACGGGGAAACCTACGGCCTGCACGTCGTCACCACGCGCGGGTCAAACACCTACGGCCCCTACCAGTATCCCGAGAAGGTGCTGCCCCTCTTCGTGACCAACGCCCTCGACGGCCAGCCCCTGCCCCTCTACGGCGACGGCATGAACGTCCGCGACTGGCTTTATGTGGACGACCACTGCCGGGGCATTGACACGGCCCTGCGCAAAGGCGCGCCAGGGGAGGTGTACAACATCCCCGGCGGCAACGAGCGGCACAACATCGAGCTGACCCGGCGCATCCTGGCGCTGACGGGGCGCGATGAGACCCTGATCCGCCCCGTGGCGGACCGGGTCGGCCACGACCGCCGCTATGCCATTGACGGCGCGAAGCTGCGCGCCCTGGGCTGGGCGCCGCAGATGCCCTGGGACGAGGGGATCGCCCTGACCGTCCAGTGGTACCGGGAGAACGAGTGGTGGTGGCGGAAGATCAAGTCGGGCGAATTCCGCGAGTACTACCGCCGCCAGTACGGGCTCTGAAGCGGGGGGCGGGCCGTGTCCACCCTGGAAGTCCTGCACTTCATGAACCACCTGAAGGCGGAGCGAAACTGCTCCCGCCACACCCTGCGCGCCTACCGCAACGACCTCAACCAGTTCTGCGACTTCCTCGTGAACGGCGCGGCCGCCTTCCGGCGCGGGGAGGACGAGCCGCGCCCGCAGGCCTCGCTGGACGTGATGCGCATGGCGGACCGCAGCGCCGTCCGGTCGTTCCTCGCCCATGTCCAGACCGCCGGCGGGTCCGCGCGCACCGCCGCGCGCAAACTGGCCGCCATCCGCACGGCCTACCGTTTCTTCGTGCGCGTGGGTCTGATGGAGGCCAGCCCCGCCCAGACAGTCACCGCGCCGAAACTGCCCAAGGGCCTGCCGGACGTGCTGTCCATCCCGGAGGTCGCCGCGCTGGTCGAGGCCCCCGACCTGTCGGAACCCCTCGGCGTCCGCGACCGCGCCGTGCTGGAAACGCTCTACTCCAGCGGCCTGCGCGCCGCCGAACTCGTCGGACTGCGCTTTGAGGATGTGGACTTCGACCACGCCATGCTCCGTGTGCTCGGCAAACGGAACAAGGAGCGCATCGTCCCCGTGGGTTCCGTGGCCCTCGCAGCCCTCCGGGAATACCTCGCCGTCCGGCCCTCTCTCGGCGATCCGGGGCACCCCTTCCTCTTCGTGAACCACCGGGGCGGCAGGCTCACCACCCGCAGCGTCCAGCGCATTCTTGAAAAGTACGTCCGCATGATCCTCCCCGCCCGCCGCGAGGTGTCCCCCCACACCCTCCGCCACACCTTCGCCACCCACATGCTCGACGCCGGCGCCGACCTGCGCGTGGTACAGGAACTCCTCGGCCACGCCAGCCTGTCCAGCACCCAGATCTACACCCACGTCAGCCTCGAACGCCTCCGGCAAGTCTACCGCGACGCCCACCCGCATGCGTAGGGTCTAGGGTCTAGGGTCTAGGAAAAAGAGACCGCCCGACGGGTCGGATGGGTCAGACGGGGCAGACGGGGCAGACGGGGCAATAGCCAGAGCCGTCCGATCCGACGGATCGAACCGATCCGACGGATCCCTCGGATTCTTCCTAAACCCTAGACCTTAAACCCTATCCCCTAATACCTCGCCCGCTGCTCTGGTAGCCACCGTTCCAGCAGATCGCGGCAGTTTACCACCTTGGCGGCGAGGTCGTAGGGGATGTAGAAGTAATGGTTGGTGGCCTCGTAGCCAACGCGGGAGTCGGCGGTCTGCACGGCGTACAGCCGGAGGGCGAGGTCCATCTCGCCGCGGATGGCCGTTTCCAGCGTCTCCAGCAGGGGCGCGGCCTCGGCCGCCGTCTTGGCCTCCGCCAGCTGGTTTCGCGCCAGGGTGAACCGGGTCTGATGGGCCACGCTCTGGAAATGGATGCCGCAGGCCTCGGCGATGCGGGCGTCCTCCCGCAGCAGGGCGGCCTGGCGCACATCGTCGCCCGGCGGGACATCAAGCATGATGCGGGCCGCCTCGAAAAACCCCTGCGCGGTCTTCTCGAACTGGCCGGCGAAAACCTCCGGCGGGTAGATGGCCCGCCATCCGTTCAGATCGTCGTAGGGGAACCCGACCATGGTGGCGGCGTAGCCCGTGGGGGTTTCCCACAGCGGGTTGGCGGGGCCCATGTGCTGCGGCGCGACGTAGACCGTCCCGCCGCTGTAGGGGTATTCTGAAAACGTGCCGCTCATGGCCTGAAACGCGCGCACGGCCTCCGGGGCCGCCGAGGCGCCGTAGCGGCGCTCCGCCATGGCGCGCACCGCCGCGTCGGGGTCCGGCGTCTCCATGCGGCCGATCTCGGCGAGCACATCGAGGTTGGGCGAGGGGCACCCGCCGAGGGTCCAGCAGAGCATGAGCCCCGAAATGCCCTCGGCGCGCAGGCGGGTCGCGTGCTCCGCCACGGACCGCACCACGGGGATGAACGGCACGGAGCCCAGCTCCCAGGTGACATTGGCCTGTATCTTGGCCATCACGGGCAGGCCCGCCTCCCGCGCCGCCGCCCAGTTGCGCCGCGCCCGCGGCCCCGGCCCGATGGCGGACAGGGAGTACTCGCCGATGGCGCTGGACACGCCGCCGCGCGTGATGGGCACCTCCCACTCGCTGACGCTCTGGACCGTGGTGCCCTCCGGCAGCCCGGCCACGAGGTCCTTCACCCACTCGTCGCGCCAGCCCCAGTCCCACGCGATGAGCCGCGTCTTCACCCCGGCGTCGTCCATGCCCTCGCGGAGGGCCGCGTGCAGGTCGGCGATGACCGCCGCCCCGCCCCGCCCGGCGCAGCGCGGGCACTTGGCCCCGCCAAAGTGCGACCAGCAGGTGGTCAGGTTTTCAGACGCGGAAATGGTGAACAGCCCGGCGAGGTCCGGCACGGCGCGGCAGACCGTCGCCACGCTGTCGCGCAGCCACTGCCGCACCTCGGGCACGGACGTGCACAGGGTCGCGTAGCCGTTTTCGTCCACGCCGCGCAGTCCGGGATGCTCCTTGAAAAAGGACTCCGGCATGGTGCGCGGCTCGTTCAGGTAGAGATAGACGCCCAGGCCGTGGGCCCTGGCCCGCTCCACCAGCGCGCCGAGCTGTTTCAGGCGCTCTTCATGCCGGTCGCTCCGCGCCGGGTCCCAGGGAAACGGCGCCAGCCGGTAGAGCACCGCCTGGATCCACAGACCGTCGGCCCCGCTCCGCGCCAGCCGCTCCAGATACCCCCCGGGAAAGGAGTCGTCCAGCGGCGCGAGCAGCGGGTCGCCGTAAAGCGCGAAGTAAGACGACGAAAACCTCGGCTCAAAATGCGACGGCCCCGCGGGGGGGGCAGGGTCGTCCGCCGAGGGCGGCGCCGACAGCCGGGACACGAAGGTGAACAGCGTTTCCCCGGCAAGGTCGCCGAGCCCGTCGGGGAAGGACTCCTCCACGACGGCCTTGATCCGCGCCGCCCGGGCGCGCGCCGCGTCGTCCGGCGGGGCATAGGCCAGGGGTTCGCACTTGGGCTTGAGGTTGCCCAGCTTGATGAACAGGAAATCGTCCTCGCGCAGGGTGTACTCCAGCTCCTCCGGCGTCCAGCCCAGCAGCTTCAGCAGCTGGTCGTAGGGCAGCAGGTGCCAGTTGCGCCGGAGGGTGGTGATGTAGGCGCGGCGGGCGATCTCCGGGCTGAGCGCCGGCTGCTCCGGCAGGCCCATGCTCCGGGCCACCTCCGCAAGCTGTTCCTCCGTCGCGCCGACGACCTCCGCCAGCCGCGCGGCGGGGGTGAGCTGCCAGTTGAGCCAGACGTAGGCGTGGAGCCGGTCGGGGAAACCCGGCTGGGCGAGGGGCGCGGGCGCGGCGCCCTCGGGCAGTTCGGCGGCGGCGAAAAGGCCCATTCCAAGCAGGAGCAGCAGGGGCATGGCGGTGTCCTCCGGGGACGGCGCGCTCAGGCGGCGCGGCGGCCCAGTTTCTCGCGGTACAGGTCGAAGATGACGGCGGCCACGATGACGAGGCCGGTGATCAGCCGCTTGGTGGGCTCCTGCGCGCCGATTTGCGCCAGCCCCACGGCCAGCACGGAGATGACCAGCACGCCGAAGAAGGAGCGGACCACGGAGCCGCGCCCGCCCATGAGGCTCGTGCCGCCGATGACGGCGGCGGCGATGGCCTGCAGCTCGACGCCGGCCCCGGCGTTGGGGTCGGCCGAGCCCAGGCGCGAGCACTGGATGACCGCCGCCAGCCCGGCGTGGAGCCCGCACAGGGCAAACACCGCCACCTTGACGGGGCGCGGGTTCACGCCGGAAAGGCGCACCACCTCCTCGTTCGCCCCGATGGCCATCATGTACCGCCCGAACACGGTGTGGCGCAGCATGATCTGGCCCGCGGCCACCACGCCCAGGGCCACCAGGAACGGCACCGAGAACCCGAGAAAATGGGTCTCGGACACGCGCTCGATGGCCGCGCCGATGTACATGGTCTGCGAGTTCGTGGCGAGGTAGGCCCCGCCCCGGGCGGCCTCGAGCATGCCCAGGGTCACGATGAAGGACGGCAGCGCCCACAGGGAGGAGACCAGCCCGTTCGCCAGTCCGCAGGCCGCGCCCACCCCCAGGCACAGCAGCATGGCCGGAAAGAGGGGCCAGCCCCACTGCACCATGGCCACCCCCATCGCCGCGCCGCTCAGGGCCAGCAGCGACCCCACGGAAAGGTCAATGCCGCCGATGACCAGCACATAGGTCATGCCCGCCGCGAGGATGATGGCCGGGGGGATCTGGTTGGCCATCATGCGGAAGGTCTGCATGGTGAGGAAATTGTCCGCCGTCAGCGCGAAGACCGCCGTCAGGCCCGCCAGCACCGCCAGCAGGCCCGCGTAGTCCACCGCCATCCGGCGCCACCCCGCGCCCTGGGAACCCGCCGCCGTCATGGGGCGGCGACCGTTTCCGCCGTCACGAGGTCCACCGCCGTCTCCTTGTCCGCCGGCGCCGCCTCGCCGCGCAGCACCTGCAGGGCGTAGTCAATGCCGAACTCCGCCAGCTTGTCCGCGTGCTGGTCCACCGTGCAGAGGATCTGCCCCCCGCGGATCATGTCGCGCACCGCCGTGATGCCGTCGAAGCCGATGATCTTCACCTGGCCCGCCCGGCCCGCCGTGCGCACCGCCGCCGCCGCGCCCAGGGCCATGTTGTCGTTCGCGCAGAGCAGCGCCTGAATCTCCGGGTGCTCCGTCAGAATGGACGCCGCCACCTGGTTCGCCTTCTCCATCTCCCAGCTCGCCGACTGCGAGGTCACCAGCGCCAGCCCCTTCTCCTGGATGCTGTCGTCGAAGCCCAGTTTCCGCTGGATGCCGTTGAACGCGCTCGGGATGCCCTCCAGCACCGCCACCGGCGCGCCCGGGGGCAGCGCCGCCGCCAGATGGTCCGCCGCCAGCTTGGCGCCCTTGCGGTTGTCCGGCCCCACGAAGGGGATTTTGATGCCCCGCTCCTCCAGCACCCCGGCGTCAAACTTGTTGTCTATATTAATCACCACCACCCCCGCGTCCAGCGCGCGCTTGCACGCCCCCACCAGCGCCTTCGAGTCCGCCGGGGCGATCACCAGGGCGTCCACGCCCTGCGCCACCATCTGCTCCACCAGGTCAATCTGGCGGGCCACGTCCTGCTCGTCCTTGATTCCGTTGGCCAGCAGCTCATACTCCGAGGCGTGCGCCTGCTGGTGCGCCCGGGCGCCGTTCTCCATCGTCAGGAAAAACTCGTTCGCCAGGGACTTCATCACCAGGGCGATCTTATAGGGCCCCTCCTTGGCGGTCTTGGCGGCGGGGGCCGCCTGCGCGGGGGCTGCCGGCGCCGCCGGGTCCCCGCCCGAGCATCCGGCCAGCACCAGCGCGGCCGCCGCGAAAACCACCCCAAAACTGCGCGAAACTGTCATGGCTCTTTCCTCGATTGCTTAAGGTTTCCCCATACAATAGGGAGAACCGGGGCCGGGGTTCAACTCCGGGGCGGCCGGGGGGCCGGGCACCCCGGGGCCTGGGCACCGGGACGGCGGGGCTACGAAAAGCGGCGACGGTGCCGCCCCGCAGCGTCGGCGTCCCGCCGGCCTTGCCTTCGAGGGTCAAAACCCAAGCCGGGGAAAGGCCGGAGGAGGCGCGGGCCGACGCCCACCATATATGGTGTCTGGGGAGAACTTTTCCGGAAGAAACCACCAGAAAATGCTTGACATGGGGCGGCAAGGGTGCTAGAATACGGGACGTAGCGGAAAGAGACGCCCTTCTGACCAACGGGTGCGAGGGGGTTTCATTGCCGTTAACCAGTTGAATTTTGTTGTGAGCGCACCATCACGGCCGTCCACACTCCCGAGGCGAAAGGAGGGATGACACACCGCGCCGTAAGGCATTACCTCGGTGGACCGGTCAAGCATCGTGATGTTGTCCATACAGTTCCCGACCCCCGCGTGCGCGGGGGCGAAACGAAGGTTGACAATTAGGAGATAAACGTACAATGCGTACGCTTAAAGCTTTGGTTATCATGGCCCTGCTCGTCAGCATGGGCTCCGTGGCGGTTGCCGAGCTCCAGAACGTGGAGATCGGCGGCAAGCTCCGCATCCGCGGCAACTGGTTCTACATGGATGCCAGCGACAACAGCAGCGCCTTCGTTGAGCAGCGCAACCTGCTGAACGTCAAGGCCGACTTCACCGACGAAGTCAGCGTGTTCGTCGAGTTCGACAACTACAACGTTTGGGGCGAGGATTTTCGCTCCCTGTACCTGACCGGGGCCGACGGCCGCGGCGCGGGCGACGTTGACATGTACCAGGCGTACATTGACGCGAAGAACATGTGGGGCACGCCGCTCAGCATGCGCGTCGGCCGCCAGGAGCTGGTGTTCGGCAACGAGTTCCTCTTCGGCAACAACGACACCAACGCGTTCTTCACCGGCCTGTCCTATGACGCCCTGCGCCTGAGCTTCAACAACGACGTCGTCGCGATTGACGCCGTTGCCGCGAAGCTGGCCGAGGGCCTGGGCGACCTGGGCAAGGACGACGTTGACCTGTACGGCCTGTATGCCTCCTACATCGGCATCGAGGACGTCGTCCTGGACGCGTACTGGATGTGGATCCGTGACGACGAAGTGACCGTCGGCGAGAACATTGACCTGCACACTGTTGGCCTCCGCGGAGCTGGCACGCTGGGCGCGTTCGATTTCGACGTCAACGGCGCCTATCAGTTCGGCGACACCGACCTCACCCGCCGCGTCGGCCTCTTCGGCCGTGAAGACATCGACATCGACGCCTTCGGCGTTGACGTGCGCGCCGGCTACACCTTCGACATGGGCTGGCAGCCCCGCGTGTTCGCCAACTTCGCCTGGTACGAAGGGGACGACGAGGACCTGGCCTTCAACCGCCTCTTCTCCGACCTGGAGTACAGCGCGTTCCTTGACAACCTCAACGCCGACCTGACGGACGTGTTCGTCTACGCGCTTGGCGTGCAGGTCATGCCGACCGAGGCCGTTGCCCTGAAGCTCGTGGGCACCTATTTCGACGGCGACGAGAACTGGGATGAGATCGGCTGGGAAGTGGGCCTTTGCGGCGCCTACAACTACAGCGAGGACCTCACCTTCCGCGCCGGCTACAGCCACTTCTTCGCGGATGACGACTTCATTGACGACGCCGACTTCGACTACGCGTTCGTCGAGACCGAGATTGCCTTCTAATCTCGTCTGACGTTCCACTCTTGATCCCCCGCAGGCCCGCCTGCGGGGGATCCCCTTTTTATGCGCGGCCCGGGGTGCTCCGCCCCGTGAAGTCTGCGGCCGCTCGGTCCGGCCGCGAAGTTCTGTTCCGACCACCCTGTTCCTACCCCGCCGTATCTTTTTCCCGTTTCTTCATACCTTTCGGAAACATGGGTTGACGGGTGCCGCGCACGACACCTCCCCCCAGCCCACTCTCCATCCCGTTATGGCGCAGTCACTTGCGCTGCCGCGCCCGCCCGGACGCCGAACTGGCACAGGACTTGCCCCTTTCCACGCAAGCGGCCCCCATGGCACTGTGGTTCCATTTGGGCGTTTTCCGCGAATCTTTGACCTGAACGTACGGGAGCAATGTCATGCGTATGAACACCCCCCCCAGAGCATTCCGCGCACCGGGGGCCCTCCTGGCCCTCTTGGCGGTGACGGCCGCCCCGGCGGCCCTTGCCCAGGATCCCGCGGCGCAGATCGCCGCGATGACCGTGACCATGGACACCCTCTGGGTCATGATCGCGGGTTTCCTGGTCTTTTGGATGAACGCCGGCTTCGCCCTCGTGGAGTCCGGCTTCTGCCGACGGAAGAACACCGTGAACATCCTGGCCAAGAACTTCATCGTCTTCGCCATCGCCTGCCTTTCGTTCTGGGTGCTCGGCTTCGCGCTGATGTTCGGCGACGGCACCCCGTTCTTCGGCATGTCGGGCTTCCTGCTTTCCGGCGCGGACAACAGCCCGGCCATGGGCGACGCCTACGCGGGCGTCTACTCCGCCCTGAGCTGGACCGGCGTCCCGCTGGAGGCGAAGTTCTTCTTCCAGCTGGTCTTCGCCGCGACGGCGGCCACCATCGTCTCGGGCGCCGTGGCCGAGCGGATCAAGTTTCAGTCGTTCATCCTCTTCTCCTTCCTGCTGGTCGCCGTCATCTACCCGGTGACGGGCCACTGGATCTGGGGCGGGGGCTGGCTGGCCTCCCTCGCCACGCCCTTCAAGGACTTCGCCGGGTCCACGGCGGTCCACAGCGTGGGCGGGTGGGCGGCCCTCGCGGGCGTCCTCATGCTCGGCCCGCGCCTGGGCAAGTACCGCAGGGGGGCGAAGCCCTCGGCCATCCCCGGCCACAACATCGCCCTGGCCACCCTCGGCGGGTTCATCCTCTGGCTCGGATGGTACGGGTTCAACCCCGGCAGCACCATGGCGGCAAACGGCGAGGCCATCGCGCACATCTCCCTGACCACCACCATGGCGGCGGCGGCCGGCGTGGCGGCGGCCACGGCCTACGCCTGGTTCCGCCTGGGCAACCCCGACCTCTCCATGATCATCAACGGCTGCCTCGCGGGGCTGGTGGCCGTCACGGCCCCCTGCGACGGCGTGTCCATCCCGGGAAGCGTCCTTATCGGCCTGGTGGCGGGCGTGCTGGTGGTCGAGGCCGTGCTCACCTTCGACAAGCTGCACATTGACGACCCCGTCGGCGCCCTGTCCGTCCACCTGGTCAACGGCATCTGGGGCACCCTGGCGGTGGGCCTCTTCAACACGGACACCGGCCTCCTCTACGGCGGCGGCGCGGCGCAGCTCATCACCCAGGCCGTCGGCGTGGCCGCCGTCGGTGCGGCGGCCTTCACCGCCTCCCTGATCCTCTGGGCCGCCGTGAAGGCCGTGCTGGGCCTGCGCGTCGCGCCGGAGGAGGAGTATCTGGGCCTGGACAAGAGCGAGATGGGCCTTGAGGCCTACCCCGAAGACGTGACCACGCCGGAACTGGCGCGATAGCGCCTCCCCCCTGCCCGAAAAGTTGAAGGAAACAAAAGTTGAGAGCCCCCCGGCCGGGCGCACAGAATAGGCGTCCGGCCGGGGGAATGCAAAAACCGGCTTATTGCCCACAACCAAGAAGGAGAGAAGAGAATGAAAGGCCATGTGAGGAGAACCGCGACTGTCTTCGGAGTGCTGGTGCTGTCCGCCGCGGGCGCGTTCGCAGAACTGCAGAACGTGGAGATCGGCGGCGGCATCAGCATCGGCGGCTGGTACTACAACTACGACTCCCTCCCCTCGTCCGCCTACATGGACCAGTGGACGCGCCTGCATGTGAAGGCCGACTTCACCGACGAGGTGTCGGCCCTCATCGAGTTTGACAACTACAGCGTCTGGGGCGAGGACTTCCGCTCGGCCTACATCACCGGCGCCGACGGCCGGGGCAGCGGCGACACGGACCTCTACCAGGCCTACATCGAGGCGAGGAACCTCTGGGGCACCCCGCTCACGCTCAAGGCCGGCCGCCAGGAGATCATGCTCGGCAGCGAGTGGCTCGTCGGCAACAACAGCATGGCCAGCCCCCTGTTCGGCCTGTCCTTCGACGCCCTCCGCCTGACCTACGGCGCGGAGACCTTCTCCGTGGACGCCATCGCCGCCAAGCTCGCCGAGGGCCTGGGCGACTTCGGCAAGGACGACACGGACCTCTACACCGTGTACTTCAGCTACACGGGCGTCGAGGACCACGTCTTTGACGCCTACTGGATGTACGTCCAGGACGACGCCTCCGCCACGGCCTTCGAGGTGGACCTGCACACCCTCGGCCTGCGCGCCGCGGGCGCCTTCGGCGCCTTCGACTACTCCGCCGAGGCCGCCTGGCAGCTCGGAGAGGCCGACGGCCTGCCCAACGCCTTCGGCACCGGTGACGCGGACACCGACTACGACACCCCCGGCGCCACCGCCTCCGTCGGATACACCTTCGACACGACGTGGACGCCCCGCGTCTACGCCTCCGCCACCTGGCTCGACGGCGGCGACCCCGACGACAGCCTCTGGTCCAACGACCGCACCCTGCCGTTCAACCGCCTCTTCTCCGATGTGGACTACACGTCCATCCTCGCCTTCACCGACATGTCCAACATCCGCTGGTACGCCCTGGGCGTCGGCCTGGCCCCGACGGAGGCCGTCGGCCTGACCCTCCAGGTGGCCCACCTCGAGGCCGACGAGCTGGCCCCCAAGACCGGCGGGCTCTTCGGCGCCGGCCCCTCCTCCCGACAGCTCGGCTGGGAGGCCATGGCCAGCGCCACCTACCAGTACAGCGACGACCTGTCCTTCGCCCTCACCTACGCCCACTTCTTCGGCGACGACGGCCTCGAGGGCAACAACATCCTCGGCAACGGCCTGCGCCCCTGGGCCGGCGACGGCGACGACGAGTACGACACGGTGTTCTTCAACACCTCCCTCAGCTTCTGACCGACGGCCTCCCGCAGGAGGACGCCACAAGCCGCCCGGCCCGGGCATCCCCCGGGCCGGGCGCGGTTTCTTCCGTTTTGCAGCGCGTTCAGGTCTTGGACTGGGCGCGGCCGGGTGTGCTATTCTTTTGTCTCCCTGAACCCCCCTGCGGAGGCCTGAAAATCATGGGAAGAATCACCCTGAAGGACGTGGAGTATGTGGCCGGCCTGGCCCAGCTCCGCCTGACGGAGGACGAAAAACACCGGCTGGTCCGGGAAATGGACGACATCCTGGCGTACATGGACCAGCTCAACGAGCTGGACACGGACGCCGTGGAGCCGATGATGCACGCCATGGAGATGACCAACGTGTTCCGGCAGGACGAGACCGGCGCGTCGCTCCCGCGCGAGGAGGCGCTCATGAACGCCCCCATGCACGACGGGGAGTATTTCCTGGTGCCCCGCATCCTCGAGGGGGACACGGCATGAACACCCCCTGGCATTACCAGTCCGCGCGGGAAATCCGCGACGCCGTCCGCTCGGGCGCCGTCTCCGCGACAGCCATGACGGAATGGCACCTCAACCGCATCGCCGAGGTGGACCCCCTCGTGGACGCCTTCACCCAGGTCTGGCGCGACGAGGCGCTGGCGCAGGCCGCCGCGGTGGACGAGAAGGCCCGCAGGGGCGGCGTCCTCGGCCCGCTGGCGGGGGTGCCCGTGGGGCTCAAGGAGCTGCTCTGCACCCGCACGGGCACGACCTCCTGCGCGTCGAAGATTCTCAAGGACTTCCGCAGCCCCTACGACGGCACCGTCGTGAAGCGCATGGCCGCCGCCGACGCCGTCTTCCTCGGCAAGGTGAACATGGACGAGTTCGCCATGGGCTCCTCCACCGAGCGCAGCACCATCAAGGTGACGCGCAACCCCTGGAACCTGAAATGCGTGCCCGGCGGCTCCAGCGGCGGGTCCGCCGCCGCCGTCAGCGCGGGCGAGTGCGCCATTTCCCTCGGCAGCGACACGGGCGGATCCATCCGCCAGCCCGCCGCCATGTGCGGCTGCGTGGGCATCAAGCCCACCTACGGCCGCGTGTCCCGCTACGGCCTCGTCGCCTTCGCCTCGTCCCTCGACCAGATCGGCCCCCTCACGCGCACCGTGGAGGACGCCGCCCTCACGCTCAACGTGATCTGCGGCCGCGACCCCCTCGACTCCACCTCCGCCGACCTGCCCGCCGAGGACTTCACCGCGGCGCTCACCGGCGACATCAGGGGCCTGCGGATCGGGCTGCCCGCGGAATACTTCACCGGCGCCCTGAACGCCGAGATGCGCGAGAAGGTGGAGGCCGCCGTGGACGTGTTCCGCCGCGAGGGCGCCGAGATCGTCCCGGTCTCGCTGCCCCACGCCAACTACGCCATCGCGGTCTACTACATCATCTGCACCGCCGAGGCCAGCGCCAATCTGGCCCGCTTCGACGGCGTGCGCTACGGGTTCCGCCACCCGGCGGCGAAGAGCGTGGAGGAGATGTACGTCCTGACCAAGTCCGAGGGCTTCGGCCCCGAGGTCAAGCGCCGCGTCATGCTGGGCACCTATGTGCTCTCCAGCGGCTACTACGACGCCTACTACCTCAAGGCCCAGAAGGTGCGCCGCCTCATCAAGCGCGACTTCGACGAGGCCTTCGAGAAGTGCGACGTCATCGCGGGGCCCACCTCCCCCATCCCCAGCTTCGAGTTCGGCACCAAGACCGACAACCCCCTGGAGATGTACCTGGCGGACATCTACACCATCTCGACCAACCTGGCCACCCTGCCCGGCATCTCGATTCCCTGCGGCCTCACGGCCTCGGGGCTTCCCGCGGGTCTCCAGATGATGGCGCGCCCCTTCAACGAGGCGGCCCTCCTCCGCGCGGCCCACTGTTATGAGCAAAAGAGCGGCGTCCGCCTGGGCGAGCCCCCCGTCGCCTGAGGATATGAGCATGCACTACGAAGCAGTCATCGGCATGGAAGTCCATGTGGAGATCAACAGCAGGTCCAAGGTGTTCTGCGCGTGCAGCACCGACTTCCACGCCCCGCCCAACACCAACGTGTGCCCCGTCTGCCTCGGCATGCCCGGCACCCTCCCCGTGCTGAACGTGGACATGGTGAACAAGTCCGTCGCCGTCGGCCTCGCCCTGAACTGCGCCATCTCCCGGTGGTCCAAAATGGACCGGAAGAACTACTTCTACCCCGACCTCGCCAAAAACTACCAGATCAGCCAGTACGACCTGCCCCTGTGCCACGGCGGCTGGCTCGACATCGAGGTGGACGGCGCCGTGCGCCGCATCGGCATCACGCGCGCGCACATGGAGGAGGACACGGCCCGCAACACGCACACCATCGCGGGCGGGCAGAGCGGGGTGGACTTCAACCGCTGCGGCCTGCCGCTGCTGGAGATCGTGACGGAGCCGGACCTCCGGAGCGCCCGCGAGGCCCACGCCTACCTCACGGAGCTCAAGCAGATCCTCCAGTACCTGCGCGTGAGCGACTGCAACATGGAGGAGGGCTCCCTGCGCGCCGAGGCCAACATCAGCGTGCGGCCCGCCGGGCAGGAGGCCTTCGGCACCAAGACCGAGGTCAAGAACGTGGCCTCCTTCAGCGGCGTGCAGAAGGCCATTGACTTCGAGATCGCCCGGCAGATCGCCGTGATCGAGGCCGGCGGAACGGTCGTCCAGGAGACCCGCGGCTGGGACGCCGACCGGGGCGTCACCTTCTCGCAGCGCCTCAAGGAGTCGGCCCACGACTACCGCTACTTCCCCGAGCCCGACCTCGTGCCCGTCTCGGTGGACCAGACGTGGGAAAACCGCATCCGCGAGACCCTGCCCGAGCTGCCCTCGGCGCGCCGCGCGCGCCTCGCCGCGCAGTACGCCCTGTCCGCGTACGACGCGGGCGTGCTCACCCAGTCGCGGGACACGGCGGACTACTATGAGGCCACTGTGGCCGCGGGCGCCGACCCCAAAAAGGCCGCCAACTGGATTTCCGTGGAACTTCAGGCCCTCCTGGGGGATTCAAAGAAGGAGATCGCCGACTGCGCCGCCGGCCCCGCAGCCCTCGCCGGGATGCTCGGGATGATCGAGTCGGGCGCCATCAGCGGCAAGATCGCCAAGGAGGTTCTTGCCGAGATGTTCGCCACGGGCAAGGCCCCGGCGGACATTGTGCGCGAAAAGGGCCTCAGCCAGATCAGCGACGCCGGCGAGCTGCTGGAGGCGGTGCGGCGGGTGATCGCCGAGAATCCCGCCCAGGTGGAGCAGTACCGGGCCGGCAAGGAGAAGGTGCTTGCCTTCCTCGTCGGGCAGGCCATGCGCGCCACCCGGGGCAAGGCAAACCCGCAGATGCTGAATGACGTGCTCCGGGAGGAGCTTTCGCGGTAGAATGAGACCGCAAGGAGAATCATGGCCGAGAAGACAAGAAAGAAACCCCTGACCAGGGCGCTGCGCGAGAAGACCCTCGCCATTGCCGGGATTGCGGAGTCAAAGAAGGCCAAAAACATCCGGGCCTTCGATGTGCGCGGCCTGACCCTCATGGCCGACGTGTTCGTCCTGTGCTCCGCGGGCAGCGAGCCCCAGATGCGGGCCGTGGCCGACGCGGCGCGCCAGACGATGCGCGAGGGCGGCAGCCCCGTCCTGCGCACCGAGGGCGACCACCACTGCGGATGGATGATTGTGGACTGCGGCGACGTCCTCTTCCATGTGTTCAGGGAGAGCGCGCGGGCGTTTTACGACCTCGACCAGATGTGGGAGGACGCGCCCGAGGTGAATCTGAAGCCGCGGACCCGCAAGGCGGCGAAGGACGGCGCGGAAGAGTAGTTGACCGGACGGTTGGCGGAAGGTGCCGGGGCAAGATGGACCAGCAATTCATACCGGACATCCCGAAGATTTACCAGTACAAGCTGGAGCGGGTGCTGGGCGAGGGCGGCACGGGGAAGGTCTATCTCGGCATAGACACCAGGCGCGGCGAGGCCGTCGCCGTGAAGATTTTCCACGAGAACTTCTTCCGCAACCGCCTCCACGTCCGCGACCTCGCCAAGAGCGTCACCAAGTTCAAGAAATACAAGCACCCCCGGGTCGTGCAGATCCATGAGTTCCTCGACGGCGACGAGGGCCGCTGCATGATCATGGAGTATGTGGACGGCCCCAACCTCAAGTGGTACATCCTGAACCGCCCCTGGAACCTCCAGGAGCGGGTCGCCGTGTGCATCCAGATTTGCGAGGGCATGCAGTACCTCCACGACAAGGGCTGCATCCACCACGACTTCAAGCCCGCCAACGTCCTGTTCACCCGCACGGGCCAGGTCAAGATCGCCGACTTCTCCCTCTACGGGAGCAGCTTCCTCCTCGAGCTCATGGACCGCAACGTCGGCGAGCAGATCACCCCCATGTTTGTCGCCCCCGAGTTCATCCGCAAGGAGAAGGTCGCCGCCGCCGGCGACCAGTACTCCATGGGCATCACGTTCTACATGATGTTCGCCGAGCGCGTCCCCTTCCCCGTGGACAACCTGGGCCGGCTCTACCAGTGCCATCTGAACGTCACCCCGGACCACCCCAGCCTGGTCAACCCGAAATGCCCGACCGCCGTCGGAGACATCGTCATGAAGATGCTCCAGAAGCGCCCGGAAAACCGCTTCCTCGACTGCGACGAGCTGCGCATCGCCTTCACCCAGCTCGGGCGGAGCCGGATATAGGCGGGGGAATACCGGGCGCCGCGGGGCGTGTTTGAAAGAACAGCAAGGTCAAGGGGCCGGAACACGGATTGAAACGGCGCGGTGCGCGGTCTGCGCGGGCGCCTTCCGGCATCAAAGCACAGGAGAAACATCATGAGCAACGCGGCAACTCTCACCTCGGCGGACTTCGGCGAAAAAACGGCCAGCGGCGTCACGCTGGTGGATTTCTGGGCGGAATGGTGCGGCCCCTGCCGCATGCTCACCCCCACCATTGACGACCTCGCCGCGGCCTACGCGGGCAAGGCCCTCATCGCCAAGGTGAACGTGGACGACTGCCAGGACATCGCCATCCGCTTCAGCGTGAACGTGATCCCCACCCTTGTCGTCCTCAAGGACGGCGCCGAGGTGTCCCGCCTCCAGGGCGTCACCCCGCGCGCCGAAATCGCCAAGGCCATTGACGCCGCCCTCGGCGCCTGAGCCCCCCCCGAAACTTTTCCGCAGAAACGGTCCGGCAAACCCGCCGGGCCGTTTCCGCGGCGCTGTTTTCCGCGCGCATCCCCCGTCCACCCCGTCCACCCCGTCCATACAGTCCATATCGTCCATATCGTCCATCCCCCCTCATGACAGCCCGCGTGGTATCATGGCCCACTGAACAGGAGACACCGATCATGGCCTTCCCCGCGAAACACCTGCTGGTCCTGGCGGCGCTGCTCGCCGCCGCCCCCCTCTGCGCCGCCGGCGCCTTTCAGGCGGGCTTCGCCCGCACCGACATCACCCCCGCCGCCGGCGCCCAGATTCCCGGCGGCATGGCCATCAACCTCGCCGACGGCGTGCGCGACCCCCTCTTCGCCGAGGCCGCCGTCTTCTCGGCCGGCGGCGTCACCGCCGCCGTGGTCGGCGTGGACCTGCTCATGGTCCCCGACGACACCATCGCCGAAGCCCGGCGGCTGGCGGAGGAGAAGTGCGGCATCCCCGCCGCCCACATTCTCGTCGCCGCCAGCCACACCCACTGCGGCGGCCCCATCGTGGACTGCTTCGCCTCCTCGCGCGACCCGGAATACTCCCGCCTGGTCGCGGAGCGCGTCGCGGAGGCCGTGGCCGCCGCCCACGCCGCAAAGGTGGACGCCCGCCTCGCCGCCCTCTCCGGCGAGGCCCGCGGCACGGGGTTCAACCGCCGCTTCTTCATGCGCGACGGCACCCTGCGCACCCATCCCGGCAAGATGAACCCCGACATTGACCGGCCCGCCGGACCCGTGGACCCGGAGGTCGGCGTGCTCGCCGCCGAGACCCTCGACGGCGAACTCCTCGGCTGCGTGGTGAACCACGCCATGCACGGCACCGTCATGGGCGGCAAGAAGTTCTCCGCCGACTGGCCCTTCTTCCTGCGCCAGGGCGTCCGCGGCGCCCTCGGCCGCGACATCGGCGTGGTCTTCCTCAACGGCGCCTGCGGCGACGTCACCCAGGTGGACAACCGCTCCCCCCGCACGCCCGAATGGGGCGAGAACCGCGCCCGCCAGGTCGGCCTGGCCGTCGCGGGCGAGGTGGTGAAGCTGATCGCCGGGGCCGAGTTTGCCCCCGACGCCCCCGTCGCCGTCCTCACCGAGCGCCTCGACCTGCCCATCCGCGACCTCGCCGAGAATGACGCGGCCCTCGTCGCCCGCGAGGCCCCCGCCACCGGGCTCGGCTCCGGGGTGGACGAGCTGTATCTGAAGGAGGCGGCCCTCGTCCGCGCCATGAAGGATGCCTCGCCGACGGTGCCCG
Source organism: Candidatus Hydrogenedentota bacterium (assembly GCA_033813475.1). Classification (GTDB taxonomy): domain Bacteria; phylum Hydrogenedentota; class Hydrogenedentia; order Hydrogenedentales; family CAITNO01; genus JAAYBR01. The sequence continues at coordinate 17,718 of JAPXRP010000009.1, read as the reverse complement.
TCGAGGTCATGGCCCTGCGCGTCGGCCCCGCGGCCATCGTCACCAACCCCACGGAGTACTTCTGCGCCCTCGGCCTCGCCATCAAGGGGGACCAGCCCTGGAAACCCGTCATGGTTTCCGAGCTGACCAACGGCTACGCGGGCTATTGCGCCACCGCCGAGGCCCACCTCCAGGGCGGCTACGAGACCCGCACCGCCCGCAGCAGCTTCCTCGCACCCGGCACGGGCGAGCAGATCGTGGCCGCGTCCCGGAGGCTCCTCGCCGCCCTCGCGCAGCCCTGAGTCCCGCGCCCCCTATTCCTCCCCGTCCTCCGGGTCGGCGGGGGAGGCCGGGCGGACGGGCCACTCGTTCTGCGGGGCCATGGGGAAGAGAAACTCCATCTGCTGCCGACGGATGAAGTGGTACCGTTTGAGCAGGCGCATGGTCTGGAGGGTCTGCGAGGGGGCGTAGTTCCCCTGCGCGCTGAGGCGGTTGAGGATTTCGCCGAGGATCATGGGGAACTCGGCGACGTGGTCCATGCCGTAGCCCTGGAGCAGCTCGACGGCGCGCTGGCGCGGCTTGGGCGACGCGGGCAGCTCGGAGATGACCAGCATGGTCTCGAAGTCCGGCGCGCCGAAAACGCTCTCGGCCAGGGCGCGCACCTCGGGCGACGCCACGCGCCCCAGGATGGGGTTGGACTCGACGACGGAGGCGTAGAAGCGGTCGCCGTGCCACGCGCGCACCTCGACCACGGCGCGCCGGAACGCCGCCACCTGGCCCGGCTGGAGCACGAAGTCCGGCGTGACCGCCGCCTCGGGGTGCGACTGCTCCACGAACAGGAGGGAGGTGTTCTCCGGGGACTCCGACAGCTCCTCGTGGCGCCAGTGGGGCAGCACATAGAAACGGTTCAGCTCGAAGAACTCGCGGACGAGCTGCATGTTGAGGTCGCTCACGGCCGGTCCCTTTCCGCGTCGCCGCCCGCCTCGCCGAGGAGCCATTTGGCGCGCTGGCTGCCGGGTTTCAGCTCCAGGATGCGCTCCGCGGCGGCGCGGGCGCCGGCGGAGTCGCCCATTTTCCGGTGGCACCAGCCCTGTCCGGCGAGGATGTCCACCAGGTCGAACTCCTCATTGTAGACCCGGCAGCGGCGTCCGGGTTCCAGGCACCGCTCCGCCTCGGTGTGGTTCTCCAGGGCGCGGGCAAAGTCGCCCGTGAGGGTGTAGATCTGGCCGCGCAGAAAGTACCCCTCCGGGGCGTCGGGGTTCGTCTCGATCAGCTTGTCGAGCTGCGCGTCCGCGGTGTACAGGTGGTCCGCCGCCACCTGGTCCAGCTTCATCGCGTGGGCGGCGCGCCCGGCGAGGTAATGGGCCTCAAAGGGCTCCGCGCCCGAGGCGGCGACCCGCTCCGCCAGGCCAAAGGCCGTGTCCCAGTGCCGCTGCTGGAAGGCGATGTAGCCGAGGCCGAGGGCGGCGCGCGGCGTGTCGGGCTTCTCGTCGAGGACGGCGGCGAAGGCGGCCGAGGCGCGCTCGTGGAGCCCGGATTTGAGGAAGGCGTAGCCCAGCTCCACGCGGGCGAGGGCCATCCTGGGCGTGATGGTGAGGGCGCGCTCCAGGGAGGACACCGCCTCGGGCACGCGGCCCAGGCGCAGCCAGCAGCGCCCGAGCTGGTACCACGCCGGGGCGAAGGCGCCGTCCAGGGTCGTGGCCTTCTGGAAATGGGCGACGGCCCTCTCGAAGTCGCCCTTCATGGCCGCCGTGAGGCCCTCGTCGTAGTAGCTTTCCGCGTTCTCTCCGCCAAACAGCATCGGGGGTCTCCGTGGGTTGCCGTCCCGCGCCTACAGGAGCGTCTCCAGGGCCGCGCGCGCCAGGTCGGGGGAAATGTCCGTCCGGTGGACGACCGTCCCCATGCCCGTCGGCACGATAAACTTCAGGGTGCCCGCGCGGGCCTTCTTGTCGTGTTTCATGGCCGCCAGCGTCTCCTCCAGCGGCATCTCGGGCCAGCGCACCGGCAGGCCGAAGGCCGCGCAGCCCGCCCGCTGCCGCTCGGCGAAGGCCGCGTCCACCAGCCCCAGCAGGCGGCCCAGCTCGCCGGCGGCGCACATGCCCAGGGCCACGGCCTCGCCGTGGAGGAACCGGGCGTAGCCGCTGGCGGTCTCGATGGCGTGGCCGAAGGTGTGGCCGTAGTTCAGGTTGGCGCGCAGGCCCTGCTCCCGCTCGTCGGCGGCGACCACGGCGGCCTTGATCTCGCACGACCGCACCACGGGGACACGCAGGGCGTCCAGGTCCTTCGCAAGAATCCGCGCGGCGTTCGCCTCCAGGTGCGCGAAGAGGTCCGCGTCGGCGATGACGCCGTGCTTGATGACCTCCGCCATGCCCGCCCGCAGCTCGCGGTCCGGCAGGGTGGACAGCATGGACAGGTCAATGAACACGCCGTCCGGCTGGTGGAACGCGCCGATCGTGTTCTTGCCCAGCGGGTGGTTCACGCCGGTCTTGCCGCCGACGCTTGAGTCCACCTGCGCCACAATGGTCGTGGGCACCTGCACAAAGGGCACGCCGCGCATGAAGACCGACGCGGCAAAACCCGCGATGTCCCCCGTGACCCCGCCGCCCAGGGCGACGACCAGCCCGGCGCGGTCCATGCCCGCCTCCAGAAAGGCGCCGCAAATCTCCCCCACCCGGTCCAGCCGCTTGCTCTCCTCCCCCGCCGGGAGCACATGGACCACGCACGCCTTCCCCGCCGCGCGCACGCGGTCCAGCACGGCGTCCGCGTACAGCGGCGCCACATGGGCGTCCGTCACCAGCCCCACCAGCCCCTTCGGGGCCCGGTCCGACGCGAGGTACACGCCCAGCCGGTCCAGGGCGTCCGGCCCGATATGAATGTCATAGGCCCGCGCGCCCAGGGGCACCCGCACGGTCGTCGAAGCACACTCCGCCATGATGATCTCCGGGGCGCCCGCGCGCCCGTGTCCCCGCATTCTATGCACCCGCCCGGCACCCGCGCAACACGCCGCGCCGGAACGGGATTCGCGGGGCGGCCCCGGCGCGCGGTCAGCGCGCCCGCACCCGCGTCCTCTTCGCGCGGCCCGTGTCGTTGTTCATGAGGCGGATGTCCGCGCAGCCGCCGGCCTCGGCGAGGAAGGCCGCCGCCGCGTCCGCCGTGCAGCCCGTGACCAGCAGGTCCCGCGTGTCGCGCAGGAGCACCTGCGCCGCCGCACCGGCGACGGCTTTGGCCTGGAGCCCGTCGAGCCGCATCCCCTGCACATCGTCGCAGACGACGGCGGGGCGCGGGTCGTCGGCGTCGAAGCCGAGCCGCACGTCGCGCACGGTGAGGCCGCGCACATGGCGGACGTAGAACCCGTAGGCGGGCAGGTCGCCGAACATGAAGGCCTCGGGGTACTTTTCCCCGGCCTCGGGCACCCCGGCCAGGGGACGGGCTTTCCCGCCGCCCTGGAACCGGATGCTGATGTTGGACAGGCTCACGTTCTCGATGCAGTGCCCCGGAATGCCGGAGAAGGCGCAGCCGACCACGCCTGCGCCGGTGGCGGTGATGTTGCTGACGGCGATGTCGCGCATCACCCCGGGCGCCGGCTTCGGGCCGCCGGGCTTCGGCGTCTTGCCGCGGTTGCCCAGGCGCATGAACAGCGGCGCGGCGGTCCCCTCGATGACGATGTTGGAGATGGACACCCGCTCCAGGACGCCGCCGTCCACCAGCTCCAGCGAGATGCCGGAGATGCCGTCCACCCGGCCCGAAAGCTGCCCCCCCTCCGACGGCCTGGACTGCGACCGCCGGATGACGCAGTTGCTGATGGTGATGTCGCGGAACCCGCCCGCGGACTCGGTGCCCATCTTGATGGCGTTGCAGTGGGAGCTCAGGATGCAGTTGGTGACGACGACATGCTCCGTCGCGCGCGGCCCCGTGCTCTTGAGCGTGAGGGCGTCGTCGTCCGAGTCGCCCACGCAGTCCGACACCACCACGTTCCGGCAGCCGTCCAGGTCAATCATGTCGTTGTTGCCGCTGACATGGTTCCACACCGTGATCCCGCGCACCGTGAGGAAGTCGCAGTCGAGGTAGTGCTGCATCCACATGGCCGAGTTCCGCATCGTCACCCCCTCCACCAGCACGTTGCGGCAGCTGATGAGGCGGATGAGGTAGGGGCGCACGGCGTAGCGCGGATGGACCGGGTAGCGCCCCGCCGCCGTGAGCGCGCGCGACGCCTCCTCCGCCTCCGCGTCCGTGGCCGTCTTTCCCCGGAAGGCCGCGCCCTGCCCGTCGAGAATGCCCGCCCCCGTGATGCCCACATCCTCCAGCCCCTCGCCCCAGATCAGGGCACGCACGGTGTACTCGTCGCTCCGCGACGCGTGGGCGCAGGTGTTCACGGGGTAGTCCGCGAGGTTCGTGCTGCCGAGGACCGTGGCCCCCTGCTCCACCCGCAGGTGGACACCGCTCTTCAGGTACACCGTCCCCGTCAGGTAGGCCCCCGGAGGAAACGACACCGCGCCGCCCCCCGCCGCCGCGCAGGCGTCAATGGCCGCCTGGATCGCCGCCGTGTCCAGCGCCGCGCCGTCGCCCGCCGCGCCATGCGCGGTCACGTCGTACACTCCGCCCGGCACCGCCGCCGCCAGCCCCGCCGCGAAAAGCAGCGCGATGAACGCGCATGTGATTTGCCGGGTTGCCCGCACGTTCATGGAAACATCCTCCGTCTTTCGCCGCGTTGCGGGAGCGCGCGCCCCCGGGGGGCACTGTAGCACCCGCGAACGCCCGCGTCAACCGGGGCGCGGCGGCTTTCCATCGCGTCACGCCGCTAGTCCTTCTCCTCCGGGGCGGACTCGGCGGGAATGTCGCAGACGACGAGGGCGGGCTGGATGAAGGGGCCGACGGCGTGAACTTTGCCGTCGGGCCGGGCGACGGTGGAGCAGCCGCTGTGGAGGTAGCCGGCCCAGTCGCCGCCGGCGACGCGGGAGAGGCCGGTGTCGGCGGCGGCGACCCAGAGGCCCGTCTTCCCGGCGACGTTCTTGATGTGGTTGATGAAACTGACGCCGTTGTCGAGAAGGTCTTCCTCCTTCTCGGCGAAGCCGTGGGGGGCGATCAGCAGCCAGGCCCCGAGTTTGGCCGCCTTCAGGGGATGCGCGATGTTAAAATTGTCGGCGCAGATGGTGAGGCCGACGCGGCCAAACTCGGTGTCGGCGGTTTGGATGTCCCGCGCGCTGCCCGCGTCGTAGAGGTGCGCGGTGAGCTCGGGCAGGGTGCTGATCTTCCGGTGCTTGAGGACAACGGCCCCGTCCCGGTCGATGAGGACGGCGGCGTTGTAGGTCTTGTCGCCGTCCTTTTCCAGGCATCCGGCGCAGACCCACACGCGGAGCTCCTTCGCCAGCGCGCACAGAAAGTCCGTGCAGCGTCCGGGGACGGGCAGCGCCACCTCGCGGGCGCGCTGGTGGAGCCAGCCGAAATCCGCGGCCTCGGGCAGGCAGACGAGGTCCGCACCCTTCCCGGCGGCCTCCCGGATCCATTGCTCCGCGCGGCGCATGTTCTCCTCGAGGTCGCCGTCGGCCATGTCCATCTGGACCAGCGCGACGCGCAGCCCGGGATGCGGGCGGGGCGCCCGGTCGGGGGGGGACGCCAAGCCGGGGGCGGACGCCGCCAGCACGGGCAACAGCCAGGCAACCTGTCCAAACGCTCTCATGAGACTCCTCCTGTGCCTGCGGCTGCTCGACGGCGATGACGTTGGCCACCTTGAAGACAACGGTGCCGCCGGAGACTCCCTGACCCCAAGGCGGCGGCGTAATCCTACACCCGCGCGCGCGGCCTGTCAAAGGATTTTCGGCCGTCGGGACGCGGCTAGCGCGGCGGCATCAGAAAGAGACGGCCCTCGCCCGCGTCCAGGGAAACCTGGATGCCAGGCATTTCCGGGCTGTCGTCGCGCACGGGGATTTCCCCGCCAACGTTCTTGTCCACCTCCCTCACCTGGTCCGGGGGCGCGTCGAACTCCACGGTGGGCCACGCCGTGAGGGCGTGCCGGTAGTTCATCAGCATCACGGCGCGCCGCCCGTCCTCATGCGTGAAAACACCCACGAGGTAGTCGTTCGGCGGGTCCACGGCGTCGCGCGTGATGTTCCGGATCGGCGTGTTCGCCAGCACCCCGGCGGGGTCGTCGCCGGGCAGGACGCGCCGCACGTCGGTGCTTGTGAGCCGCATCAGCACGGGGCCAAGGTGCTTGAGCTGCGCGTTGATCCGCTGGGCCTGCCCGTAGTGGCGGGTCGGCCGCCCGTCCCGGGCGATGATGGCGCCGCCCTTCGGAAACTCGTGGCTGACGGGGGTGTAATAGCAGAAGTACAGGACCCCGCGCGCGCCGTGGGTGAGGGAGGCGTAGATCTGCCAGCGCAGCTGGTCCTCCGTCGGGTCGGTCTGCGGGCCGTAGGGCATGGTGTTGAAAAAGTTCCAGAAGGGGATGCCCGCCCCCAGCGCGTGTTTGCGCATCACGGCGAGATTCTCGCAGTACCCGTCCCGGCCATCCCCGTCCGGCTTGAACACCGGGTAGTGGTCCATGCTGAGCACGTCCACCCCCACCTCCGCCACAAACCGCGCCACATGCTCCTCATAGGTGGGCGTGCCCAGCTGTTTCGGCGTCGCGTAGTTGGGGAACAGGTTGATGTACGCCAGCCGGCCCGGCCGCGCCCGGCGCACGGCGTCCACCTGTTCGCGCAGGGCGGGAAAGTCCTCGGCGCTTGGCTCGTCGCGCAGCGCGTAGCCCCAGCAGGCCGGGTCCTCCGGAAGTTCCCCGGGGGCGATGCCGGGCGCGAACACCACCGCCTTCAGGTCGTGTTTCCGGCAGAGGGCAAACTGCCGCTCCAGGGCCTTCCGGTCGCCCCCGGCGGCGGACCCGATGATCATGGTGAAGTGGGCGTCGGCGATTTCCTGATAGCGCTCCTCCGCGCGGGCGTCCAGCGGCGGGTCCACCCAAAACCCGACGGCGAACCGGTCCTGCTCAAACCGGGGGGATGGAGGGGCGGCGTCCCCGCCGGGCACGCCGCGCGCCGTTCCCGCACAGCCGGGGCACATCCCCGACAGCAGCAGCGCGACGGCCGCAGCCGCTGCCCTTCGGCGGGACAGACTCCGCAGGAAATGGGTGTTCATGGACGCTCCTTTCGGCCGGCGCGCCGGCCGCGACATCGTAGCACACGGATTTGCGCCGGTGTGCGGCCGCCTGCTCCCCCCTGCCGTGCTTGCTTTCCCCCCTCCCCTGTGGCAGACTGGAAAACCTGCGGACGAAACCTTGGAGGGTTTGGCGATGCGCGTGTTTCTCCGGTGCTTCTTCGGGCGGGCGGTTCCCGTCCTGTGCGCGGCGGCGCTGCTGGTGTCGGCCGGCTGCGCCACCTCCTCCAAGCCCGCGCGGGAGGACGCCGTGGCGCGGCGGATCGCGGCGGCGGAGATGCACCCCCGGCTGCTGATGACTGCGGCGGAGGGGGAGGCCGTCCGGGGGCGCATCGCGCATGACAAGACGGCGGCGGCGGTCTTCGCGGCGGTGCGGGCGGACGCGGACGCGCTGCTGGACTCGCCGCCGGTGGTCTACAAGAAGGACGGCAAGCGCCTGCTGTCGGTGTCGCGCGAGGCGCTGGCGCGGGTGCTGTGCCTGGCCTTCGTCCACCGCATGACGGACGACCCGAAGTACGCGGCGCGCGCGCTGGCGGAGATGGAGGCCGCCGCCGGGTTCAGCGACTGGAACCCGTCGCACTTCCTGGATACGGCGGAGATGGCCGCGGCCCTGGCCATCGGCTACGACTGGCTCTATCCCCTGCTGTCGCCGGAGCAGGAAGGCATGATCCGCCGGGCGATCCTCGACAAGGGCATCCACCCCTCCTTTGAGGGCAAACGTGGCTGGATCACCGGGAACAACAACTGGAACCAAGTCTGCCACGGCGGCATGGTCTTCGGCGCGCTGGCCCTGCTGGAGCGCGAACCGGAGTTGGCGGAGAAGGTCGTGACGCGCGCGCTCAACGGGCTTCCTTACGCCATGGATGTAGTCGCCCCGGACGGTGTCTACCCCGAGGGGCCGTCGTACTGGGAGTACGGCACCACCTACAACGTCCTGCTCATCGCCGCGCTGGAGTCCGCCCTGGGCACCGATTTCGGCCTGAAGCGGCATCCGGGATTCCGGGAGACGGGCGCGTATCCCCTCCTCATGACCGGGCCCACGGGCGGCGTCTTCGGCTTCTCCGACAGCGGCCAGACAGGCAGCCTCTCCCCCGCCGTGTTCTGGTTCGCCCGCGAGAACAAGGACCCCGGCCTCGCCTGGGCCAATCATCAGCGCCTCCGCGACATGCTCGCCAAGGACGGGGCCGGACGCGGGAGCCGCTTCCTGCCGCTGCTGCTGGTCTGGTGGGACGGCAAACCCGCCGCGGAGCCGCGCCAGCCCCTCGCGTGGAAGGGCGAGGGCATCAATCCTGTGGCCGTGTTCCGGACCTCCTGGACCGACCCCAACGCAGCCTTCCTCGCCGTGAAGGCGGGCACGCCCGCAGCCAACCACGGCCACATGGACATCGGCTCGTTCATCTACGAGGCCGACGGCATCCGCTGGGCCGTGGACCTCGGCGCGGAAAGCTACGGCAAGCTGGAGGCCCGGGGCATGGGCATCTGGGACCGCAGGCAGGGCTCCGACCGGTGGCGCATCTTCCGCTACCACAACATCAGCCACAACACCCTCACGGTGGACGGCGCGGAGCAGGTGGTGGAGGCGCGGGCGGACTTCACCCGCTTCTCCGAGCGGAAGACCCGCGCCGTCATGGACCTGTCCGCCGTCTACGGCGGCCGGCTCGCCCGCGCGGAGCGCGGATTCACCCTCCTGCCCGACGGGCGCGTCCTCCTCCAGGACGAGATCACGGCGGGCGACGCCCCCGCCCGCGTGCGGTGGGCCATGACCACCCCCGGCGAGGTGGCCGAAACCGCGCCGGGCCGGGCCCTGCTCACCAAGGACGGGAAACAGCTCCGCGTCGAGGTGCTGTCCCGGCCCGACGCCGTGATGGAAACCTTCGCCACGGACCCGCCGCCCAACGAATGGGACACCCCCAACCCCGGCACCCGCCAGATCGGCTTCCACACCGACCTCGCCCCCGGCGAATCCTCCACCCTCGCCGTGCTGCTGACTCCCGGAAGCGCGGGCGCCCCGTCCGCACCCGGGCTGGAACCCCTCGCCGAATGGCCGGGAAGAACATCGGCCCCGGAGCGCGCCACGCCGGAGAACAACTAAAAACCTCCCCGCGAATCTTGCCCGGGGGCGGGCGGCATGATATACTTCGCGCCTCGAACGGTTTGACACGCGAACTTTCAGGGACGGCGCAAAGATGAACAGCAGGGAACGGATGGAGACCGCGCGGGTGGTGTACGAGGCGGAGCGGATGCTGCACCGCCACTGCGTGGCGCGGTTCACGTCGGAGTCGCCGGGGGCGAAACGCTCGCCGGCCCTGACCTTTCCGCAGGTGAACATGATCATGACGATCCGCGCGGGCGGCGGCATGACGGTCACGCGGCTGGCGGAGGAGCTGCGCGTGAAGGCCCCGGCCGTGTCGGCCATGGTGGACCGGCTGGTGGAGATGGACGTCCTGACGCGCACGGCCAACCCGGAGGACCGGCGGGAGGTGATTGTCCGGGTGTCGGACCGGCACGAGGCCTGGGTGGCCGAGCTGGAGCGGCGCAAGCTCCAGACCTTCGCGGAGCTGGTGGACCGGGTGGGCGACGACTGCGCCCGCACCTGGGCGGAGGTGGCGGCGCGCATCCAGGAGGCGCTGCGGGAGGAGGACGCGGGGGCGGCGAAACGGCGGGGAACAGGGGCGCGCGGCGCGCGTCCGGCGAAAGGCGGCGCCTGATGAAACACGCGGCTGGACTGCTGGCCCTTTGGATGGTTTTCGCGGGCGCGGCCCCGCTGTTCGCCCAGGGCCCGCCGGGCGGAAAAAGGATGCCGCCGCAGGTGGCCCTGGCCCCGGCGGCGGTGAAGACCGTTCCGGTTTCCTTTGAGTATGTGGGGCTCACGGAGGCCTCGAAGACCGTGGAGGTCCGCGCGCGGATCCAGGGCTTCCTCGAAACCCGCGAGTTCCAGGACGGCGCCTACCTCAAAGAGGGGGCGCGCCTGTTCACCATAGACCCGCGCCCCTTCGAGGCGGACCGCGATGTTGCGGCGGCGCAGGTGGCCCAGGCCGCGGCGCGGCTGCGGCTGGCGGAGCAGGAGCTGGCGCGGCTGAAGGCGGTGCGGACGCCGGGCGCGGTGGCCGCGGCGGACGTGGACCAGCGCGAGGCGGAGGCGGCGGGGGCGGCGGCGTCGCTGCGGCTGGCGGAGGCCCAGCTCAAGAAGACGGAGCTGAACCTGGACTACACAAAGGTCTCCGCGCCCCTGACCGGGTTCATCGGCAAGGCGCAGAAGGAGGCCGGGAGCTATGTGGACAGCGCGCAGAACAGCCTGCTGGCCGTGATGCACCAGGTGGACCCGCTCTATGTGACCTTCAAGGTCAGCGAGGCGGACCTCCTCGCGTGGCGGCGCGGCGCGAAGGAGGGCGCGCTGGCGCTGGCGGACGGCAGGACCGTCCCGGATGTGGCGATCACGCTGCTGGACGGCACGCCCTTTGACGGGTCCGGCGCGCTCGACTACGAGAACACCGGCGTGGACACGCAGACGGGCACGGTGGAGCTGCGCGCCACGTTCAAGAACGGCGACCGGACGCTCAAGCCGGGCCAGTTTGTGAAGGTGCGGCTGTCGGGCTGGGAGCGGCCGAATGTGCTGACGGTGCCCCGCCGGGCCGTGGGCCAGACGCCCAAGGGCGCCGTGGTCTACCTGGTGGGGCCGGACAGCAAGGCGCAGGAGCGGGTGGTGAAGACCGGCGAGTGGTCCGGGGACGACTGGATCATCCTGGAGGGGCTTGAGGCGGGCGACCAGGTCATTGTGGAGGGGCTGACAAAGGTCCGCGAGGGGGCCGAAGTGTCCACCGGCCCGCCGCCCGGCGCGCCGGACGCCCCCAAACCCGCAGCCCCGGCCAACTAGGGGCGCGCGCATGATCTCCCGATTCTTCATAGACCGGCCGATCTTCGCCACGGTGGTGGCCATCGTCATCGTGCTGTGCGGCCTGCTGTCGCTGTACATGCTCCCTGTGGAGTCCTCGCCCCAGATCACGCCGCCGACGGTGGTGATCAGCGCGACCTATCCGGGGGCCGACGCGCAGACGGTGATGGAGAGCGTGGCCACGCCCATCGAGCAGGAGCTCAGCGGGGTGGAGCACCTGCTCTACTACCAGTCCTCCAGCGCGAACGACGGCAGCCTCTCGATCACCCTCTCCTTCGAGATCGGGACGGACCTGGACATCGCGGCGGTGGACGTGCAGAACCGCATCAAGCGCGCGGAGCGCCGCCTGCCGGAGCAGGTCATGCGCCAGGGCATGAGCGTGAGCAAGCGCACCAGCACCTTCCTGGGGATCATCGCCCTGCAGTCGGACAAGCCGGAGCATGACATGCTCTTCCTGAGCAACTACGCCACAATCCACATGGTGGACGCCCTGGCGCGCGTGCCCGGCGTGGGCCAGGTGCGCATTTTCGGCAACAAGGACTACTCGATGCGGGTCTCGCTCGACCCCGACCAGCTCGTGCTCAAGGGGCTGACGGTGAACGACGTGGCCCAGGCCATCCGCGAGCAGAACGGGCTCTACGCGGCCGGCGAGATCGGCGGCGGGCCGAACCCGGACCCGGTGGACTTCACCTTCCCCGTGCTCGCGCCGGGGCGGCTCACCACCCCGCAACAGTTCGAGGAGATCATCCTGCTGGCGCGGCCGGACGGTTCCCGCGTGCTCCTCAAGGACGTGGCGAAGGTGGAGCTGGGCTCCCTCGACTACGGCACCGAGGGCCGCTACAACGGCGAGCCCACGGCCATGATCCCGGTGTCGGCCCAGCCCGACGCGAACGCGCTGGAGACGATGAACGGGGTGAAGGCGGAGCTGGAGCGGCTGGCCGGGGACTTTCCGGAGGGCGTCCGGTACACGCTCTCGCTGGACACGACCACCTTCATCACCGTGTCCATCATGGAAGTCGCCAAGACCTTCCTGGAGGCCACCATTCTGGTGACCATCGTCGTGCTGCTGTTCCTGGGAAGCTGGCGCGCCGCCCTCATCCCCATGGTCGCCGTGCCGGTGGCCGTCGTGGGCACCTTCATGGGCCTGCTCGCCCTGGGGTTCTCCGTCAACTCGCTGACCCTCTTCGCGCTGGTGCTGGCCATCGGCATCGTGGTGGACGACGCCATCATCGCCGTGGAGAACGTGGAGCGGCTCATGCACGACGAGCGGCTCGCCCCGCGCGAGGCGGCCATCAAGGCCATGGGCCAGGTGCAGGGCCCCATCATCGCCAGCGTGCTCTCCCTGGCCGCCGTCTACCTGCCCGTGGCGTTTCTCGGCGGCAGCACGGGCGTCATGTACCGCCAGTTCGGCATCACCATCACCCTGGCCGTGGCCATCTCCGGCACCGTCGCGCTGGTCCTGACCCCGGCGCTGTGCCGCCTCCTGCTGCGGCCCAACCACCGCAAACTCTTCCTCTTCCGGTGGTTCGACGCCGGGGTGCGGGGCTTCACCGGCCTCTTCGCCTTCAGCGCGCGCTGGATGATCCGCCTGGGCGTCATCTCCATGCTCCTCTTCGGCGTACTTGTCTACACCACCTACTCCCTCTTCGCGCGGGTGCCGTCGGCCTTCGTGCCCCAGGAGGACCAGGGCTACCTCATGATGGTGGCGCAGCTGCCGCAGGGGGCCTCCCTCGACCGGACCAGGGCGGTGGTCGCCCAGATCGAGGAGTTCATGCTGGCGCAGCCGGAGGTCCGCGGGATCACTGCCATGTGCGGGCAGGACCGCCTCTCCAACGCGGCGGTCCCCTCAGCCGCCAGCATGTTCGTCAGCCTGAAGGACTGGTCCGAGCGGACCGGGCCGGAACACTCCGCCGACGCCCTCGTCGCCCGGGTCTCGCAGCGCTTCGGCGGGCTCAAGGAGGCCACGGTGCTCGCCTTCGTGCCCCCGCCCATCCGCGGGCTCGGCATGCGCGCGGGCTTTGAGGCCCAGCTGGAAACCCGCAGCGGCGCCGACCTCAACGCCCTGGCGGCGGTCATGTCGGACTTCATCGCCGAGCTGAACCGGGACCCCATGTTCACCGGGGTGTCCGGAACCCTGAACGTCACCCAGCCGAAGCTCCGGGTGAAGCTGGACCACACGCGGGCCAAGCTGCTCGGCATCCCGGTGGGCGAGGTCTACAACACACTCCAGGCGCTGCTCGGCTCCTACTACATCAACGACTTCAACATCTACGGGCGCGTGTACCGCGTGCAGCTCCAGGCGGACCCGCAGTTCCGCGACGAGCCCGCCGACATCCGCAAGATTTATGTGCGCAACAACACGGGCGGGATGATCGAGCTGTCCGGCGTGGTGGACGTGGCGATGGAGTCGGGGCCCACCGTGGCCAGCCGGTTCAACAGTTTCACCTCCGCCCAGATCACCGGCGCGCCGGCCCCGGGCTTCAGCACGGGACAGTGCATTGCGCGGGTCCGGGAGATCGCCGCGCGCACGCTGCCGCCCGGCTACACCATCGAGTGGAGCTCCGGCTCGTACCAGGAGGTGCGCACGGGCAGCCAGTCCTACTACGTCATGCTCTTCGGCCTGGTCATGATCTTCCTCGTCCTCGCCGCGCAGTATGAGAAGTGGTCGCTCCCCTTCGCGGTGCTCATGGCCGTGCCCTTCTGCGTGTTCGGCGCCTTCCTCTCGCTCGTCCTGCGCGCGGCCCCCGCCGACATCTACTTCCAGATCGGCCTGCTCACCCTGATCGGACTGTCGGCCAAGAACGCCATCCTCATCGTGGAGTTCTGCGCGCAGATGCGCGCCGACGGCGCCGGCATCGTCGAGGCCGCCATCGCCGCCGCCCGCATCCGCCTGCGCCCCGTGCTCATGACCGCCATCAGCACGATCCTTGGCGCACTGCCCCTGGCCCTCAGCGTGGGCGCGGGCGCCGCGGGCCGCCGCTCCATCGGCCACAGCGTCGTGGCCGGCATGACCACCGCCACCTTCCTCGCCGTGTTCTTCGTGCCCCTCTTCTTCGTCATCATCCAGTGGCTCAGCGAGCTGGGATCTCGGAAGCCGGCGGCCGTTCCGGCGCATCCCGCCCCCCCCGGGCCGCCGGCCGCGCCGCCGCCCGCGGCCGGGGAGAAGCCGGCCGCCCCCGCCGGGGAGGACCAGGCATGAGCACCCGCGCCCTTTCCACCGCCGCCGCCCTGCTGGCCCTGCTGCTCGCGGGGTGCGTGGTCGGTCCCGACTATGAGAAACCGGCGCCGCCGGTGCCGGAGGCGTGGAGCACCCCGCTCGAGGGCGGTGAGGCCGCCGGGGAGCCCGACATCGCGGAGTGGTGGCATGTGTTCGGCGACCCCGCCCTGGACGCCCTGGTGGCCCGCGCCCTGGAGGGCAGCCTCGACCTGCGGATGGCGGAGGCGCGCATCCGCGAGTCCCGCGCGGCGGAGGAAATTTCCGGCGCGGACCTCTGGCCCGCCCTGAACGCCTCGGCGGGCTACAAGCGCCTCCAGAACAAGAAGGCCGAGTCCGCCGACGCCTCGGTCAACTCATCCACCGGCCTCTCCGCCCAGGGCGTCTCCCGGTCCCACACCCTCTCCGCCGGCGGCACCTCCGTCTCCGTCGCGCCGGACCTCACCGGCGCGGGCAACTCCCGCGTCACCGTGAACCGGGGCCGGACCGCTTCCACGCCGTCGCGGCGGGCTGACCTCTTCCAGGCGGGTTTTGACGCGCGCTGGGAGCTGGATGTCTTTGGTGGCACGCGCCGCGAAATCGAGGCGGCCCGCGCGTCGCGCGAGGCGGCCGGGGAGGACCTCCGCGCGGTCCGGGTGTCCCTCGCCGCGGAGGTGGCCCGCAACTACTTCACCCTGCGCGAGGCGCAGGCGAGCCTCGACATCGCGGCGCGGAACGCCGCCCTCCAGCGCGACAGCCTGGACCTCGTTCGCGCGCGCTTCGAGGCGGGCCTCACCAACGAGCTCGATGTGCGCGCCGCCGAGACCCAGGTCGCCGTCACCGAGTCCGGCCTGCCCGGCCACGCCGCCCGCGTTCAGTACGCCATCCACCGCCTCGGCGTGCTGATGGGCCGCGCGCCCGGCGCGCTCCAGGAGGAGCTGGCCCCCGCCGCCGACCTGCCCCCCGCGCCGCCCATGGTGCCCGTCGGCCTGCCCTCGGACCTGCTGCGCCGCCGCCCAGACGTGCGCGCCGCCGAGCGCGACCTCGCCGCCGCCACCGCCCGCATCGGTGTCGCCACGGCGGACCTCTTCCCCAAGTTCGCCCTCACGGGCGCGCTGTCCGGGCAGGACGACGCCCTCTACGGCCTCAAGCGCGGCGCGAACCTGCTCTGGTCCGTCGGCCCGGCGGTCCAGTGGCCCGTCTTCGACGCGGGCCGCATCCGCGCCAACATCCGCGTCCAGAACGCCCGGCAGGAGCAGGCGCTCGCGGCCTACGAGAAGGCGGTCCTGACGGCGCTGGAGGAGGCCGAAAACGCCCTGGTCGCCTACGCCCGCGAGCAGAACCGCCTCGCCTCGCTGGACCAGGCCGTGACCGCCGCGAACGGCGCACTCACCCTCGCCAAAGACCTCCACACCCAGGGGCTCACGGACTACCTGCGCGTCCTCGACGCCGAGCGCTCCGTCGCCTCCGCCGAGGCCCAGCGCGCCCAAAGCCGCGCCGCCGTCCTCATCCACCTCGCCGCCCTCTACAAGGCCCTCGGCGGCGGCTGGAACCCCGAAGACGCGGAACCCGCGGCCGTTCTGGAAAGATAGCCACCGGTCAGCACGCCCTGGGAGCGCCAGGCTCCAGCCTGGCACGGGTCTACTCCACGGCCAGCCACAGAGTGTAGACCCAAGGACGCGCCTGGAAGGCGCGCCAGCATTGGGCGTTTTGGATATTAAACCCCGCGCTCACCCCCGGCCGGGCTTCTCCTCCCCCAGGAGGATACGGTGCTGGCGCAGGCGCTCGGCGTCGGTGCGGGCTACGGGGAGGGAATTGCCCTGGGGGTCTATGCCCGCGTAGTACATCGCGGTGGCGACGGTGCCGGGGGTGGGGATGAAGCACTGGACCTGGCGGGGCCGCCAGCCGCGGGCTTCGAGCCAGCCGGCGAGGGCGCGCATGTCGTCGTCCGTGCAGCCGGGGAAGGCGGTGATGAGGTAGGGGATGACGTACTGCTCCTTGCCCGCGCCGCGGGTGCCTTCGTCGAAGAGGCGCATAAATTCCTCGAAGCGGGCGAAGGGGGGCTTGCGCATGAGGCGCAGCACCTTGTCGTCGCAGTGCTCGGGGGCCACCTTGAGCTGCCCGCCGACGAACTCACCCACCAGCGCGCGCAGGAAGTCCCCGTCGTTTTCGGCGAGGTCGTAGCGGATGCCGCTGGCGACGCGGACATGGCGGACGCCGTCCACGGCGGCGATCCGGCGCAGGAGGTCCAGATAGGCGTTCTCGTCGGGCCGGAAATGGCGGCAGACCTTCGGCGTGAGGCAGTCGGGCCGGGCGCAGGCGTCGGGGTCGGCGGCGCAGCGGGCGCGCCACATGTTGGCCGTGGGCCCGCCCACGTCGCTGATGGACCCCTTCCACGCGGGGTGCCGCTTGAAGGCGCGGGCCTCCTCCAGCAGGGAGTCCGCGCCGCGCGACTGGATGCGGCGGCCCTGGTGCAGGGCGATGGAACAGAAGGTGCAGCCCCCGGCGCAGCCGCGGTGCGCGGTCATGCTGAAGCGGATCATCTCGGCGGCGGGCACGGGCTCGCGGTGGGAGGGGTGCGGGTCGCGGGTGAAAGGCAGGCCGTGGAGCCGGTCCATCTCCGCCTCCGACAGGGGCGCGGCCGGGGGCGTGAAGACGACCTGCCGTTTGCCGCAGGCCTGCACGGCCCACTGGACGCCTTGGTGGGTCTGGCGCTCCAGCGCGAGGGTGGCGCGCATGAGCGTCTTCGGGTTCGCGAGAATCTCCTCATGCGACGGCAGGCGCACCCAGTCCGCCAGGGGCGGCGCGCCGGGGAGGTCCCCCAGGCGCTCCTCGGACGCCACGCAGCACGCGGTGCCGGGGATGCCCGCCAGCGCCTCCGCCGCCGGGGTGTCCGGCGCGCGCGCGTCCAGCCGCCGCGCGACCTCCAGCACGGCGCGCTCGCCCATGCCGCAGACCACGAGGTCGGCCTTGCTGTCCAGCAGGATGGGACGGCGCAGGCTGTCGCTCCAGAAGTCGTAGTGGCTGGCCCGGCGCAGGGACGCCTCGACGCCCCCCAGCACCACGGGCAGGCCGGGGAAGGCGTGGCGCACCACGCCGGTGTAGACGATGCACGCGCGGTTGGGCCGTGCGCCGTGGCGGTTTCCCGGCGTGTACGCGTCGTCGTGGCGGAGCTTTCGGAAGGCCGTGTAGTGGGCGAGCATAGAGTCCAGCGCGCCCGCCGTCACCCCGGCGAAGAGCCGGGGCCGCCCCAGGCGCAGGAAGTCCTCCGGCGTGTCCCAGCGCGGCTGGGCGATGATGCCCACGCGGTAGCCGTGGGCCTGGAGCCACCGGCCTATGAGCGCCGCGCCGAACGACGGGTGGTCCACATAGGCATCCCCCGTCACCAGCAGCACGTCCAGCTCCTCCCAGCCGAGGCGGTCCATCTCCTCCCGCGACACGGGCAGCGGGGCGGGCCGGGAATCCGGCACCGGACGCGCGCCTCCTCCGCCCCCGGACCGTGCCGGGG
>JAPXRP010000008.1:0-45613 GCA_033813475.1 Candidatus Hydrogenedentota bacterium | reverse complement strand
GCCGTGTCCGTGGACGGGGACCGTCTGGTGGATTCGGCGGGCCGCACCGTCTATCTGCGCGGCATGAATGTGGGCTCCAAGTCGCCCAACAACCGCCACCTTTCCTGGCAGACCCCCGAAGACTTCCAGCGCCTCCGTTCGTGGGGCATGACCGCCATCCGGTACATGATCTTCTGGTCCGCCGTGGAGCCCGCGCCGGGGGAGTACGACGAGGAATACCTG
Source organism: Candidatus Hydrogenedentota bacterium (assembly GCA_033813475.1). Taxonomy (GTDB): domain Bacteria; phylum Hydrogenedentota; class Hydrogenedentia; order Hydrogenedentales; family CAITNO01; genus JAAYBR01. Next base: position 45,391 of record JAPXRP010000008.1, on the reverse strand, counting down.
CGCGGGGTGGACGAGCGCGTCGCGTGGGCGCGCGACGCGGGCCTGCATGTCATTCTCGACATGCACCAGGACCTCTACGGTCCCGCCATTCCCGGCGGCAACGGCATGCCCGCCTGGGCCACCCTGGACGACGGCCTCCCCCACCGCACCGTGGGAGGCGTGTGGAGCACGGCCTACTTCGTCAGTCCGAAGATTCACCGGGCGTTTGACCACTTCTGGCAGAACGCCCCCGGACCCGACGGGGTGGGGATTCAGGACCGGTTCGCCCTAGCGTGGCGGCATGTGGCCGCGCGCTACCGGGACGAGCCGGCGGTCATCGGCTTTGACATGCTCAACGAGCCGTTCATCGGGTCGGACATCCGGCGGGTCGGGTGGGCGGTCTGGATGGCCCTGCCGGACATTCTGCGCGGCGCGGACCTGCCCCGGAATCCGCGCGCCTTCTTCGAGAGCCTCAAGGAATCCCCCTACCCCTCCTGGCTGTTGGAGCTTGCTGAAGACCCGGTCCGCTATGGGCGGTTCCTGGCCGCGGTGACCCCGGCCATGCAGGCCTTCGAGCGGGAGCGGCTGCTGCCCATGTACCAGCGCGTGCGCCGGGCGGTCCGGGCGGTCCACCCCACGGGCATCTTCTTCCTGGAACCGTGCGTTCTGGCCAATGTCGGGGCGGTGTCCGCCCTGGAGCCCCTCACGGACGACCAGGGCATGCGGGACCCCTTTCAGGCGTACATGCCGCACTTCTACGACATCGTGCTGGACACCTCCCTTGCCCACGCCCCGAGCCGGACAAGGCTGGAGATCATGATGCGCAACCGCGCCGCCGAGGCGCGCCGCCTGGGAATGCCCCTCTTGGTGGGGGAATGGGGCGCCTTCTACGGGAACGACCGGTGTGCCGACGCGGCCTCGCTCATGGCGGGCCTGCTGGCCGCGAACACCTGCGGGGAGTTCTATTGGGAATACCATCAGGGCATGGAGAAGACGGCGTATCTGCCCTCCCTGAACCGCCCCTCCCCCCTGCTTCTTCAAGGCAGGCCCGTCAGCGTCCGCGCGGATGTCGCCGCAGGGGTGTTTGAGGCGGAATGGCAGGAGGATGCAGGCACTCCCTCCGGCTCGGTGTTCCATGCACCCGAGGGCTGGGGCACCGCAGCAACCGCCGACGAGACCACATCGGATGGCGACGCGGCCGCGTCGGGCGATCTGACGCTTCCCCCCACTGGCGGAGAAACGCACCGGACCCTTTCCCTCCGTCGGAAGCCCTGACAGGGGGGTCAGACCCCCAGCACGCGCACCACGCGCAGCAGGTCGGGGTCGAACAGGGATTTCTTCTCCCAGGAGTCACTGAGGGGGCGAACCACCATCTGCTGGTTTTCGATCCCGACCATCACTCCTGATTCCCCGGCCAGCAGGGCCTCCACGGCGCGGACGCCCATCCGGCTGGCGAGGATGCGGTCGAAAGCGGAGGGGCTGCCGCCCCGCTGCAGGTGGCCGATAATTGTTACCCGGACATCCTTGAAGTCCGATTCCTTTTCCAGACGCTTGGCGATGTCCACCGCCCCCCCCGCGTCGTCGCCCTCGGCCACGACGACGATCATGGAGGTCTTGCCGCGCTTCCGGCAGTCCTGCATGCGGGCGATCAGCCCTGGAATGTCCGAGGGCTCCTCCGGCGTGAGCACCTCTTCGGCGCCCCCGGCGATGGCGCTCATGATGGCAATGAACCCGGAATGGCGGCCCATGACCTCCACGAAGAAGATGCGGTCGTGGGAGTCCGCCGTGTCGTGGATGCGGTCCAGCGCCTCGGTGGCGGTGTTCAGGGCCGTGTCGAACCCGATGGTGTACTGGGTGCCCCCGATATCGTTGTCAATGGTGCCGGGCAGGCCGACGCACCGGATGCCGTGCTCCTGATAGAGCGCGGCGGCGCCCCGGTAGGACCCGTCGCCGCCCACAACGACCAGCCCTTCAATGACGTGCGCCGCCAATTGTTGCGCTGCCTTTTCCCGGCCTTCGGGCTCAAAAAACGCCTTGCTGCGGGCCGTCTTGAGGATGGTGCCGCCGCGGTTCACGATGCCGCTGACCGACCGGGCGTCCAGCGGACGGATGGCCCCCTCGATCATGCCCTGGTAGCCGCGTTCCACGCCGAAGACCTCGAGGCCGTTGGCCACGCCGGCCCGGACCACGGCGCGCACCGCCGCGTTCATGCCGGGCGCGTCGCCGCCGCTGGTGAGCACACCGATTCTCTTCATGGCAGGGATTCTCCTGTATACATCTTCTTCCGGGGTCAGCGCCGCCGCTTGGACGAGGACGCCTTCGGCGCGGGGGCCGCCTTGGCCCCCTTGACCACCAACTTGTCGCCGATGTTCAGGCGGGACTTCTTGGTCAGCTTGTTCCATTTCAGCAGGTCGTCCAGGGAAACCCCGTACTTTTTGGAGATGGTGTACGGGTTGTCCCCGGAGGCCACCACATGGACCACCTCGCCGTCCGGGGGAACCGCCGCCTCCTGCTTCTGCTCCGGTTTCTCTTCGGCGGGTTCCTTCTCCGCGGGTGCGGGAGTCTCCCCCGTCTTTTCTTCGGCGGCCGGGGCAACGGCGGGCGCCGGCGCCGGGGCCGCCTTGGTCTTTGCGGTCAGGGCGAGCCCCTGCGCGCGGGCCTCGGCCAGCATGGCCAGGGCCGCGCCCTCCACCTTGCGGCCCGCGGCGTCGGCCGTTTCGGCCTCCTGCACGAGACGCCGCACCTCCTCCAGCAGCCAGTCCCCGTAGAGGGATATCCCGTTGTCCTGGATGGTCGCACTGGTGACATAGAGGGACTGGTGGTCCTCGCTGCGGGCCACGAGGTCCTGGGTGGGCTCGACAAAGAGCTCTCCCCGGTCCTCCTCCAGCACGCACAGGGTCCGGGCCAGGGCGGTCAGGGCATCCAGCGCGGCGACCGCGCCGGGCTGCGCCGCCACGCGGGCGGCCTCCAGGGAGGGGAGGAAACGGACCAGTTCCAGGAACCGCGCCCTGCTGGACGCCCCGGAAATCTCCCCTTCCATGCCTTCCAGCAGACGGCGCAGGCCGTCGGACATAAGGGGCGAAAGGTTCTCGTCCCTGCGGATGGCCCCGGCCTGCCGCATTCCCTCACGGGCGGCGGCGGCGCCCAAAATGCCCCCGCCCTGCCCGGTGACAAACACGGGGAGGGGTCCGGCCTCCAGACTCAGCACGGCGGCGGCGGTGTCCACCCCCGGAATGGGGTTTCCGAGCCCGTCCGTGACGGAGACGCCGGCCGCGCCCTGGAGGGGGATCTCCACTTTGGCGCCCTTTTCGGGAGACCACACGGCGGCAAACCATTTCGCGGAATCCCTGAACAGCCAGGCCGCGCCGCCGGCAACCTCCGCGCATTCACCGACATAGCGCCTGCCTGAAAGGCGGCCCGCCAGCCCGTTGATCCAGGCGGCAATTTCCCGGGGTTCGCCGCCGCCGAAAACGAGGTCGGCGTCGAGGGCCGCGCCCGCGTATCCGGCGCGCAGCAGTCCAAGGAACGCCTTCTGGAAGCCGTCGCCCCTCTCCAGGGAGGCCGCCCCCAGGACAAAGGAGTATTCCCATCCGACCATGCCCCGGCGCAGCGCCTCGGGACGGGCGCGGTCCACCGCGCCGGGATCGCCGGACAGCACGCAGCGGCGTATCGGGGTCGCGGGAAGGGCGTCCAGAAAGGCGGTGAAGCGGTCGGCGCTTTCGACGGCGACGGCAACAGGGGCCGGGCAGCCGGCCTGTTTCAGCGTGTTCACGCGATCGGAGAACGCCGCCGCATCCCCCGAAAAGGCGACTTCCCACCGGACAATCCGGGCGCACAGCCCCGGCTCCACGTCGGCCAGAGCCTCCTGGACAAGCGCGGCGGGGACGGCGGCGGGAACAGCCACGGCCACGGAAAAGCGCATGGCGGCGGCCTGGGCAAGTTTGGCGGCAAACTCGGGGTCGTCCACGGCGACGACCACCTCGCGGAGACCGACGGCGCGCAGGGCCATGAGCTGGTCGCCGGTTTCCTTTCCCGAGAGGACCGCCGCGAGCGGCAGCGGATGCTGCGCGGCCGGACGGTCTATGCGGCAGAAGCGCACACTGTGTTTCTGGACCTCCCCGGCGGTTTCCAGCGCGACTTCCGCCAGATAGGCGCCCCGCTGGTGCGAGGCGTCCTTGATGGCGCACCACCGGGGCGCGCCGGCCGCCAGGGGGATGTCGCCCAGCGTCACATCATTCCCCTGCGGCAGATGGGTTCCCGTGAGGCGGAGCTTCATGCGGGTGACGGCGTCCACGGGGGACACAAGCTCGATAATCAGCGGGTCGTCCACATAAACGAACGGCAGCGGCTGGTCGGGCGCGATGGACAGGTCCACCGCCGCCGAGGCCAGGAGCAGGAAAGACGCGAGAAAAGCGCTCATGGGTTCACCAGGAAGGGGTTGGTTCTGCGCTCGACGCCGATGGTCGTGTCTGGACCGTGCCCGGAGTGGACGACTGTCTCATCCGGAAGGGTCAGGAGCTCCGTCTTGATGGACTGGATGAGCTGGGCATAGCTGCCCCCGGGGAGATCGGTCCGCCCGATGGACCCGGCGAAAAGCACATCCCCCGCCAGAACAAAGCCGTCCCCGACGAGCACCACATGGCCGGGAGAATGTCCCGGGGCGTGGCGAATCTCCAGACGCTGGCCGCCAAAAGTCACGGTCTGCCCCGCCTCCAGCAGCACATCCGGCGGCGGCGAGGGCGGAAAATGCACGCCGAACATCCGGCCCTGCTGCTCGATGGCCTCCAGCAGCGGGATGTCCGCCGCATGGCAGGCCAGCGGCGCGCCCGTGGCGGCCATCACCCCGGCGTTTCCGCCCGCATGGTCGCAGTGGCAGTGGGTGTTGATGACCATCTTCACGGACAGGGCCGCCAGGTCGCGCAAGAGCCGCGGCGACGCCTCGCCCGGGTCCACCACCACCGCCTCGCCGCCGTCCTCAAGGACATAGCAGTTCATGGCGAAGGGGGTCAGCTCGTAGGGGGTAATTTTCAAGGGATTTCTCCGTTCGGGAATGCCGCTATGCTATCCCATCGGCGCGGCCGATGCAACCCGTCAGGACCCGTCGGGAGTCCGGGGGTAGTGGTACAGGTAGCCATCCTCGGCGCCGATGACCAGCCCCGGCAGGCCGTCGCCCTCCAGGTCCAGCAGGCCCGGAGAGGTGTCGTGTCCCGCGAGCACATGCGGGGTCAGGGGCCCCTCGTCCCGCAGCAGCACGCCGCCTTCCGCAGCCCCCAGGTTCCGAAGCAGCGTGACGGAGGGGCTGTTGACCAGGACATCCAGATCGCCGTCGCCGTCCCAGTCCGTCAGGGCGAGTTTGCGGCGGCCGCTGCCGCCGGCCCAGGAGACATTCATCCGGACGGGAACCGGTCCCGCGAAGAGGCGCAGAAAGCCCTTCTCCAGGGGATGCGGCAGGAGGCCTCCCGCCGTTCGGAGGCCGTCGCGGTCCGCTTTCCGGTCCCGGCAACGGAAGAGGGTTTCTCCGGCGGGACCGCGCATGAAATAGTCGTTCGTTCCGTCCTTGTCAAAGTCCGCGGATGTGGGGCGTCCATTGCTGTCAAAGGCCCCCTCCCGTTTCGCGTCCTCCGCGAAAAACACCCGCTTTCCGGGGAGCAGTATCCGCGCACCGTCCCGTTCCGTGCGTTCAAAGAAGGCCAGAAATCCCTCGTGGTCCAGCATGACCAGGTCCATCAGGCCGTCGGCGTTAAAATCGGTCATGACGGGGGTGGTGCGCCACTGGGTGGCCAAGGTGCCCGGCTCGGGGGGCCACCAGATCCAGCCCGGCTTCGGGGTCTCCCCTTCCCACACCACCCGGACCGGCTCCGCCGGGGCGAGGCGCGGAGCGCCCTTCTCCCCGATGTTCCGGAACCAGACGACCCGCCCAATGATGCTGTTGCAGACGAGGTCCAGCAGGCCGTCGCCGTCCCAGTCGCCGACGGAGAAAGTGGTGTACCCCCATTTCGCCTCGGCCGGGCCCTGAATGGAGAGGTTGGGGCCGGCCTGGAAGCGGATGACCTCCCCGCCCGCGGCCAGCCGCACCGGGGCCGCCCACCGGGCCGGCTGCCCGCCCAGATGCTCGATGTACTCGATGAACCCCGCCGTGTTTCCGCACAGGATGTCCTGGTCCCCGTCGTCGTCCCAGTCCGCGCCGACCGGCGCGCTCAGGGCGCCGCACTTCACATGCCGCGCCCGCTGCTTGAAATAGACCGGCGGCTTGACGGTGCCGCCGTCGTTCTCCACCATGGCCACGCGCCCGTCCTCCTTGCCCACCACGAGGTCCGGGTCGCCGTCGCCGTCCCAGTCCAGGGCGGCGACCTGGAGCATTTGCAGTTCCATCCGGAGCGGTTCCGAACCGCACAGCAACGGCCTTCCCGCCGCATAGACAGGCATCGTTCGGGTGCCCGTGTTCTCAAACAGGGTGATGGTGTCCAGGAAAGAGCCGCAGACAAGGTCCAGGTCCCCGTCGCCGTCCCAGTCCACAAAGTTGGGCGAGGGACAGCCAAACACGTCCACGGGCTTGCCGCCGGCCTCCACCTTCACCGCCACCCCGTATTGGGGGGCCTCCGTGGTTCCCGTGTTTCGGACCAGATAGACGTATCCATGCAGCGGCCCGGCGGTCCAGGTGCCGTCGGCGTCATAGGCGTCGTCCCAGCCGTAGTCCCGCCAGTCGCTGATGCCGAGGATGAGGTCCACCGCGCCGTCCCCGTCATAGTCCGCAAAGCGCCACTGGTTGGCCCGGCCAATGTGAAAATCCGGCTTGAAGGGAATGTCTTGGGGCGCGGAATAGCCGTTCTTCGGGAAGTCGGCATACCATTTCCCCGGCTCACAGACCATCGGCACCCCGTCCACATGGGAAACGGTCACATTCGGGCGCTTCTCCGTGTCCAGCAGAACGCCCGGGGCGAACACGCCGTTCCCCTCGTTCTCAAAGTAATGCAGACCCCGCGCGGGGACGTCGGCGCAGGAGACCATCAGGTCCATATCCCCGTCCCCGTCATAATCCATCGGCAGGGGGATCGCCCACAGCCCCACCCCCAGGTCCACCACAAGGTTTGGGTCGTTATGCTGGAGGCGGTGCGCCCAATGTTCCGGTTCCGGCACCGGGGAAAGGGCCGCCGTCAGGCACACCAACGGACAAACAAGGAGGTTCATGGGGAAGGCTTCCTTCTTTTCAACCCAATGTACACGAAGCCCCCGCCGCGAACCAAGCAGGAGACCCGGGCGCGGTATGGGCGAGTGTTGCTGGTTGGAAGAGGGCACAGCAAGCGGTGCCCCTACATGAGCGGGCCTGAGGCAGAGGGGCGCCGCTTGCTGCGCCCTCCTCCTTCGCCGTATGACCGTCTCCCCGCGCGGACGGGGCGGTGCTCCGGCCGGTCGTGGTAAAATCGCGGCTCGTTTGGCCGTTGGCTTTCAACAGAAGGGTTTGCCGCGCATGTACAAGTCGCCTGGGATTAAATCGGGGTTCGGCGTTGCCAAAGAGTTGAAGGAGCTCCCCGGCCGGGTGCTTGCGGTTTCGATGGAGATCCCGTGGAGCCTGCTCCAGTCGCAGATGCCGTGGGAACCGGACCATGTCCACCTGGTGGACGACATGGACCTGCCGACGCTGGAGGCGGCGGACCGCGACCTGCCGGCCTGCGACGTGGTGGTGGGCGTGGGGGGCGGGTCGTGCTGCGACTTCGCAAAGTATCTGGCGTGGAAGCGGGGCTGCCGCATGGTGCTGGTGCCCACGATCATCTCGGTGGACGCGCCGCTGACGAACATGATCGCCGTGCGGGTGGACAAGACGGTCACCTACATCGGGGACATCTTTCCGGAGGAACTGCTGGTGGACTACGTGCTGGTGCAGGCGGCGCCGCCGGAGCTGAACCGCGCGGGGGCCTGCGACATTGCCAGCATCCACACGGGGCTCTTCGACTGGCGTCTCGCCCATGAGCAGACGGGGGAGAAATATGACGCGGCGGTGGCGGTCCTCGCGGAGGAATGCCTCGAAGAGCTGGACCGGAACGCCGAGGAGGTCTACAACGTCACGCCGAAGGGCATTGACACGATCGTGGACCTGTACCGGCGGGAGGTGAAGTTCTGCACGGAGTTCGGCAACAGCCGGCCCGAGGAGGGCGCTGAGCATCTGGTGGCCTACGCCCTGGAACACCTCACGCGGCGGCATTTCCTGCACGGGGACCTGGTGGGGCTGGGCATCTTCGCCATGTCGCGGCTCCAGGGGAACCGGCCGGAGTGGGCGGAGGACCTGATCCGGCGGTGCGGGCTGCGCTACTGGTGCCCGGACGCGTCCCGGGAGGAGATCTGCACCGCCCTGGCGACGCTGCGGGCCTTCGTGGACAAGAACAGCTTCTTCTACAGCATCGTCCACACCACCGAGATCACCCCGGCGTTTGTGGAGTCCGTGCTGGCGGGGCTGGAAAAGGCGCGCCCGCAATAAAGCGTCCGCGGCGCGTGTTGGTGGATGCAGTGAAATGGTGTGGTTTCGATCCTGACCCGTCAAGGGGAAGGGCGGCCCGCACGGGAGGACACGCATGAGACACAGAAGAGGCATTCCGCTGCTGGCGACCCTGTGCGGGCTGGCGGCGCTGACCGGATGCGCGACCCTGGACAGGGGCGGCCAGTCCGCCGTGCTGCGGGCGAAGCGCAAGGTGGCCCCCGCCATCGTGCATGTGCGCCCGGTGAAGGAGGTGTTCGACGCCGGACGGCGCAAGGAGATGCTGGTCATGGGGAGCGGGTTCATCATCTCCCCCGACGGCTATGTCGTGACCAACGAGCACGTGGCCGGGCAGAGCAGCTCGGTCCAGTGCGTGCTCGGCGACAACCGCGAGGTGCAGGCCACGGTGGTCGGGACGGACATCGAGACGGACATCGCCGTCCTGAAGCTGGAGACGGACACGCCTCTTCCAAGCGTGCGGATGGGCCGTTCGGACACCCTGGAGGCCGGACAGTCGGTGCTGGCGCTGGGCAGCCCCCATGGGCTCGCCCGGTCGGTCTCCCTGGGGATCATCAGCGTGCCGGACCGGTTCCTGGCGGACAAGGGGCTCATGGAGGCCCCCTACTACAACTGGATCCAGACCGACGCGGCCATCAATCCGGGCAACAGCGGCGGCCCCCTGGTGAACCTGCGCGGCGAGGTGGTGGGCGTGAACGCGCGGGTGCTTTCCGGGGCGGAGAATGTCGGGTTTGCCATCCCGGTGGACATTGTCAGGGAGGTGGTCGCGGCCATCATCGAGACCGGGCATGTGCGCCGGGGGTGGCTGGGAATCGAGTTTCAGGAAATGCTGGCCAAGGGCGATGTCACCTCCGAGGAGGGCGTCATCGTCGCCGATGTGGACCGCCTGTCCCCGGCGGCGGAGGCGGGGGTGAAGCCCGGCGACATTCTGACGGCGGTCAACGGCGGCCGGGTGCACGCCCGGTACGAGGAGGAGCTTCCCGGGGTGCGGCGGCGCATCGCCGCGCTGCCCGTCGGGGAGACGGCGGTGCTGACGCTGCGCCGGGGCGACGAGGTGCTTGAGCTGTCCCTCGTCACCGAGGAGAAGTCCACGCTTCGGGGGAGCCAGGAGGCCTTTGAGGAATGGGGGTTCACGGCGTCCGAGGTGACCCCGGAGGTCGCGCGCCGCGCCCAGTTGCAGCGGCGGACCGGCATTCTGGTTTCGGGGGTGGACCCCGGGGGCCGGGCCGCCATCGCCGGCCTCCAGCAGGGGGACATTGTGCTCAAGGTGGACGGGGACGACATCCCCACCCTGTCGGCGTTCAGCACCACCTACGCCCGCCTGAAGGAAACCGACGCGCGGCTGGTCATGCTGTACGTCCAGCGCGGCGCGCTCACCCGTTTCGTGCTTGTGAACACCAAGGCGGAGGCCGCCGCGGCCGACGCCGTGGAGGACGCGCCCAATGAAAACTAGACTTTTCCGCGCCTGGCCGGCGCTGCTTCTGCTCGCGGCGGCGGCGGGTTTTCCAGCACCCGCGCAGGACGATTTTGCCCTGTCCACCATCAACACGGCGTATGAGCGCCTCTCCCCTTCCCTGTGCACCGTCCTGTTCACCCAGGAGGTCACGGACGCGCGGACGGGGGAAACCCGGCGGCGGGACGGCAGCAGCCTCGGGCTGGTGGTGCGGCCCGACGGACTGGTGATCACGCACGGGCACCTGATTCTGGACAGCGCCGAGCCGGTGGAGGTGCGCGTGCGCCTCGGACAGGGCTCCTCCGCCAAGGAATACCCGGCGCAGGTGCTGCAGAAGCCCGAAGACGTCAATCTGGCCTTCCTGCGGGTGCAGTCGGACACGCCCCTCGACCTGCCCGTGGCCCGTTTCTCCAAGGCATCGCTGGTTCTGGGCGAGCCCGTGGCCGTGTTTGGCCTGTCGGGGGAAACGCTCGACCTGGAACCCGGCGTGCTGGTGGCGCGGGTGAGCGCCATCCTGGAGGAGCCCCGGAAAACCTACGCGCTGGACGGGAACATCCGTTTCGGGTATGTCACGGGGCCCGTGGTGAACACCCGGGGCGAGATCGTGGGCGTGGTCGGGTTTGATCTGGGCCGCGCGGAGGGCGGCGAACTGCACACACGAAGCGGACACCCCCTTCTGTACCAGACGGAGCTGTTCGAGCGGCACATCGCCGAACCGCCGTCGGTGGACGTGTCCCCCGGCGGGCGCGAAGACGCGTGGCTGGGGGTGTTCACCCAGCCCCTCAAGGCCGACTACGCCGAATACTGGAATCTGGAGGACACCGGGGGGCTCCTGGTGAGCACCGTGCTTCCCGACTCGCCCGCGCTGAGCGCGGGCATCCAGTCGGGGGACATCATCAAGTCCTTTGACGGCAAGCCCCTGCAGGCCCGGCAGGACCGGGATGTGCTGGCCTTCACCCAGCTGGTGCGGGACACCGGCGTGGGCCGCACCGTGACCGTGGAGCTGCTGCGGGCAGGGCAGCCCCTGTCCGTCGAGGTGACCCTTTCGCAGCTTCCCGCCACCGCGCAGGAGGCGGGGGAATACGACGACGCCGTGCTGGGGCTCGCGGTGCGCGAGATCACCCGCGACGTCCGCATTTTGCTGAACTTGGCGGAGGACGTGCAGGGGGTGATCGTGCGGCGCGTGCGCCCGGGAAGCCCCGCACAGGCCGCCAGAATCCGCCCGGGCATCGTCATCCTGGCCGTGGGCGACCAGCCCACCACCTCTCTGGAAGAGTATGAGGCGGCCGTGGACCGGCTGCGCGAACAGAAGCCCTCCGAAGTCTCCGTGTTTGCACGGGCCGGCGCCCAGACAGGGTTCTTCCGTGTGCAGCCGCGCTATTAGCCTGCTCCTGCTGCTGGTCGCCGGGGCCTTCGCGGGATGCGCCGGGCAGACGCCCTCGGACCGCGATGCGAAGGCCCTCCGCACGGCCTGGGCTTTCCTGGCGGAGCGGAATCCCGATGCGGCCCTTCCAGTGGTCAGGGCCTTTGTCCAGGAGAACCCCGGCGACCCGGCGGGGCATTTTCTTATGGGGAAGTGTTTTCTGCACCGGTCCAACGCCAACACCACGATCGCCCTGGGGGAGTTCGAGACCGCCATCGCCCTCCATTCCTCCGCCCCGGACAAGGGCTTTCCCGAGGCGGGGCTGGACACCGGGGCGTCCTTTGCCGCCGCCCTGCACCGCGATGCCGCCCTGTCGCTCATGCGGGCGGTTTATGACGCCTCCGGCACGGGGGTGCCCGTGTCCCTCACCCTCCCCGCGCTGCGGCGAACCCTGGAACATGTCCGCAAAGGGCTGGAACACGCGCCGGATGACGCCTACCTGCGCGAGATGCTCGGAACCCTGGAAGGTCTTCACCCGCCCGATCCCCCTGAAAGACGCCGGGAAATAACGATATGACACGGAATGTTCCTGAGCAGTGAAGCGTGCGGCCGTGACGGTCTGGAATGTGCCCGTCTCCCTGGAGGGAGCGGGACAGGGAGTCCGCGCGGCGCGGAGGCAGGAGTGCGCAGTGACCTAAACGCCCCAAAGGAGGCCCGGGAGAAGCCAGCCCCATGAACGCAGCCGAACTTTTTGTGAAGTGCCTTGAACAGGAAAACGTGAAGTACATCTTTGGCCTGCCCGGGGAGGAGAACGCCCACTTCATGATGGCGCTGGAGAAGTCCCCCATCCAGTTCATCATGGCGCGGCACGAGCAGGCGGCGGCTTTCATGGCGGAAACCTACGGAAAACTCACGGGAGAGTCGGGCGTGTGTCTTGGCACCCTGGGGCCGGGGGCGACCAACCTGGTGACCGGGGTGGCCAGCGCCAACAGCGACCGCGCCCCCATGGTGGTGATCACAGGCCAGGCGGATCTCCAGCGGCAGCACAAGGAGAGCCACCAGTTCATTGACGTGGTCTCCATGTTCCGGCCCATCACCAAGTGGGCCACGCCCGTGGTGCATCCGGACAACATCCCGGAGGTGGTGCGGCGGGCCTTCAAGCAGGCCACGCGGGAGAAGCCGGGAGCCTGCCATGTGGAGATATCCAACGACATCGCCGCCCTCCCCGCCACGAAGAACCCGGTGCGGGTGAACTACCTGCGGCGCTCCGTTGCGGACGACAAGATCGTCAACATGGCCATGGCCACGATCCGAAACGCGAAGTCCCCGGTGATTCTCGCGGGGAACGGGGCGATCCGCACCCGGGCCAGCAAGCAGCTCCGCCTGTTCGCGGAGATGACGGGCATCCCGGTCATCAGCACCTTCATGGGCAAGGGCTGCGTGTCCCGCGACGCGGAGGAATGCCTGTTCACCATCGGACTCCAGACCAAGAGCCTGGCCAACGCGGTGATTGAGGCGTCGGACCTGGTCATCACGGTGGGCTACGACCTGGTGGAATACCCGCCGCGCGGATGGAACCGGTGGAACGACAAGAAAATCATCCACATTGATTTCCTGCCGGCCGTGGTGGACCAGAATTACCAGCTTGAGGTGGAGGTGATCGGCGATCTGGCGCACACCCTGTGGATGATGAACGAGCGGGTCCGGGCGCATCCGCAGCACTGGGATTTGGCCTTCGCCAAGGCGGTGCGGCGCGCCATGATCGAGCTTCTGGAGGAGCACAAGGACGACGACACCGAGGGAAGCGTGCGCCCCCAGAAGGCGCTTTGGGACATCCGGAACGCCCTCGGTCCGAACGACATCCTGCTCAGCGACGTGGGGTCGCACAAGATGTGGGTCGCCCAGTTCTACCACTGCGACGAGCCCAACACCTGCCTGATCCCCAACGGGTTCTGCTCCATGGGCGGCTCCCTGCCGGGGGCCATCGCGGCCAAGCTGGTGCACCCGGACCGGCGGATCATGGCCCTCTGCGGCGACGGCGGGTTCATGATGAACGTGCAGGAGCTGGAGACGGCGGTCCGCTACAAGACGAACATCGTGGTCGTGGTCTGGGTGGACAACGGGTACAACCTGATTGAGTGGAAGCAGATGAACGAGTTTGGCCACCACACCGAGCTTGCGTTCGGAAACCCCGACTTTCTTAAGCTCGCGGAGGCCTTCGGCTGCGCCGGATTCAAGGTGGAGCGCTCGCGCGACCTGGCCCCCATGCTGGAGGAGGCCTTTACCTGCGGGCGTCCCGCCCTGGTGGCCGTCCCCATTGACTACCGCGAAAACGACCGCATGTACGAGAAACTGCGCATCAACGCCTGACCGGGCGGAAAGGAGGCACGCCGTGCTGAAGGAGTCCTATCCCTACTACCTGGCCAACCGCCCGGTTCTTCCCAACACGGATCTCGAGGTCATTGACAAGTACTCCGGCGGGGTGGCCACGCGGGTGGCCGTGGCGGACGCCAAGGCCATAGACCGGGCCATCGCGGCGGCAGCCGACGCGGCGGAGCCCATGGCCCGCATGGCGGCCCACGAGCGGCAGGCGGTGCTGGAGCACTGCGTGGCGCGGTTCCAGGAGCGCGCCGAAGAACTGGCGCAGACCCTCTGCATTGAGGGGGGCAAGCCGATCAAGGACAGCCGGGGCGAGGTGGCGCGGCTGATTGACACCTTCAAGATCGCGGCCGAGGACAGCGTCAACATCTCCGGCGAGGTGCTGGCGATGGACCGGTCGGCCCGGTCCGCCAACTACCGCGGCATGTGGAAGCGCGTGCCCATCGGACCGTGCTCCTTCATCTCCCCCTTCAACTTTCCCCTCAATCTTGCGGCGCACAAGGTGGCCCCGGCGCTTGCGGTCGGCTGCCCCTTCGTGCTCAAGCCCGCGAGCCTGACCCCCCTGGGCGCGCTCATCATCGGGGAAGTCCTCGCGGAGACGAACCTGCCGGAGGGCGCCTTCTCCATCCTCCCCTGCAAGCGCGACGGGGCGGGCCTCTTCACCACGGACGACCGCCTGAAGCTTCTCAGTTTCACCGGGTCTCCCGAGGTCGGCTGGGACCTCAAGGCGAAGGCGGGCAAGAAGAAGGTGGTGCTGGAGCTGGGCGGCAACGCGGCCGTGATCGTGGACAAAGACTGGGGCGACCTGGACGACGTGGTGGAGCGGCTGGTCATCGGCGCGTATTACCAGTCGGGCCAGAGCTGCATCAGCGTGCAGCGCATTCTGGTCCACGAGGACATCTATGACGAGCTGCGGGACCGGCTGGTCAGGGCCGTCGCGTCGCTCAAGATGGGCGATCCCAAGAACGAAGACACCTTTGTGGGCCCGGTGATTTCGGACGCCGAGGCCGACCGCATGGAGCGGTGGATCAACTCCGCCGTGGCCGCGGGTGCCATGCTGCTGTGCGGGGGGACACGGGACGGCCGGATGATCGCCCCCACGCTCATGGAGAACGTGCCCAAGACGGAGCCCGCCTACGCCGAGGAGTTTTTCGGGCCCATGGCGCTGCTGACCCCCTTCAGCGATTTCGACCAGGCGATTGACGAGGTCAACGACTCGCGTTTCGGCCTTCAGGCGGGGGTGTTCACCCGGGACATCTACAAGGCCCAGAAGGCCTGGGACCGGCTGGACGTGGGCGGCGTCGTCATCGGCGACGTGCCGTCGTGGCGGGTGGACCACATGCCCTACGGCGGCGTGAAGGACAGCGGCATCGGCCGCGAGGGCATCCGCTACGCCATTGAGGACATGTCGGAAATCCGGCTGATGGTCCTGCGCATCCCGCCCAACGCCTGAGGAATCCGCGCGACGCTACCTGCAGGCGTCGTAGAGCACGTCCAGATGCTCCTGCGGAAAGTCCAGAAGGCAGAGGAAGTGCACCTCTGACGCGCCCGGCCGGTAGATTTCCATGGCCGGCTGAAAGGGGCGCCCTTCGGCCTTGAGCCGGCTGTTCAGGGCGCTGACAGCGCGGAACCCCGCGACGGCGGAGAGGCCCCCTTTCCGGCTCGGAACGCGCACCAGGAGAAACGGGGATTCCGGGAGTCTCGCCAGCCAGAACCCCTTGGTTTCCGAGGGGATCAAGGCCGCCTCCTCGTCGGAGAGCATGCAGCCCGTCACCTTGCGCATCTCCGCCCCTTTTCCCTCCGCCAGGCCCCTCATGTCGTTGAGGTAGAGCGTAAACCCCGGTGTGTCGGCAATGCCATGCTGCTCGCGTAGGATGATCGCCACGGGAACCATGTCCCGGAGAACGCCGACATAATTCGGCGAGCCCTTCACATAGGCGATCCAGGCTTCCTTTAGAACGCCCTCCTCCACCGGCACGCGCCGGAAGACGCCGGCCCGGCGAAACACAAGCGTCAGAATGGTGAAATCAACGAGCAGAAAGAGCGCCACCATCACAGCGACCAGACTCAGGCTCATCGGATGTCCTCCTCCCGGAACGGGAAGCCGTCCACCAGTGCGCTGACATTGTACACGGATTTCCCGTGGTCGGCACAAACGGGATGGACGGAATGGACATTATGGACCCGATGGACGGGGAGGCTCGAAACACTGCCCCCGGCTGGACTCCTAAAGGCCGGCCTTGATATATTGTCGGCATGGTGTTTCCCGCAGGCGCCGGGGCGCTTTCGCCGGGTATCTCTCAACAGTTCATTTCCAGAAAGGATATATCGTGACCACACCCTGGATGCTTGTTTCGCCCCGTATTCTTCCCCCGCTGGACCCGGATTTCCGGCCCGCTGTGCTGTGCAACCGCGCCTTTAGGGAGGCGGTGAGCGCCGCCGGGGGCGGCGAGCGGCTGGTGCTGGGGCTGGAGCGCGGGGACGGCTCGGTTTCGCGCTTTGAGACGGCCGTGCTTCCCGACAGCCACGGAAAGGCCGAGGCGAACAACTACTACGTCGAGCGGCTGGTGAAGTTCCTGCTGTGGCAGCGCGGGGCGTGCAAGCTGTGGGTCGGCGGCCCGGCGTCTGTGGGGGACTTCCTGAAGCGCTGCTACCAGCCCGGCGGCCTGCGGGATTTCGACTTCCATTTCATGGGCCGCGACGTCTATGAGAAGCCCTTCGAGGTGGTATCCTGCGGCGCGGACGAGGTGCCGGCGGCGAACGAGACGACCCGTCCCCTGGGACGGCATCTGGACGGCTGCCGTATCGGGTTTGACCTCGGCGGCTCGGACCGGAAGGTGTCCGCAGTCGTGGACGGTGAGCCGGTCTACAGCGAGGAGGTGGTGTGGGAGCCCATCAAGCAGTCGGACCCCGCCTACCACTACCGCGAGGTGATGGCGGCCCTGGAGACTGCGGCATCAAAACTGCCCCGGGTGGACGCCATCGGCGGGAGCTCGGCGGGCGTGTATGTGAACAACCGCGCCATGATTGCCTCCCTCTTCCGCTCCATCCCCCGGGAGCGTTTTGGCGAGGTGCGCGAAATGTTCATCCGCATCGGAAAAGAGATGGGCGTGCCCCTGGAGATCGTGAACGACGGCGAGGTCACCGCGCTGGCGGGGTCCATGTCCCTGGAGGACAACGGCGTGCTGGGCGTCGCCCTGGGCTCCAGCGAGGCGGGCGGCTATGTCACCCTGGACGGCAACATCACGGGCTGGCTCAACGAGCTGGCCTTCTGCCCGGTGGACTACAACCCCGACGGGCCGCGCGAGGAGTGGTCGGGGGACATCGGCGTCGGCGCGCGCTACTTCTCCCAGCAGTGCGTCTTCCGGCTTTCCGGCGCGGCGGGCATTGACCTCCCGATGAACGCGACGGACGCCGAACGCCTGAAGTCCGTGCAGGTGAAGCTGGAGGCGGGTCATGAGGGCGCGCGGAAGATATGGGAGTCCATGGGGGTCTACATGGGGTACACGCTCGCCCACTACGCCGAGTTTTACGAGCTGAAGAACGTGCTGATTCTGGGCCGGTGCACCTCGGGAAGCGGAGGCGACATCATCCTCGACGGCGCCCGGCGCGTGCTGAACGAGGAGTTCCCGGAGATGGCCGGAAGCCTGCACATCCAGCTCCCGGACGAGAAGAGCCGCCGCGTCGGGCAGTCCATCGCCGCGGCCAGCCTGCCGATCATCGAGAAATAACCGACTGGAGACCGTTGACATGAAGTTCACCATGCCCGACGCCGTGCTGTGTCCCCTGGAGGGGCTTTCCCCTGAGGAGGCTCTTGCAAAGACCACCCACATGGCCGTGGCCGCCCATCAGGACGACATCGAGATCATGGCGTTTGAGGGGGTCATGGCCTGCTTTCAGCAGCCTGACAAATGGTTCACCGGCGTCGTGGTGACCAACGGGGCGGGATCGCCCCGCGACGGCGTGTACGCCCGGTACACGGACGCGGAAATGGTCGCCGTGCGCCGTCAGGAGCAGAAAAAGGCCGCCGTGGTGGGCGAGTACGCCGCCCAGGCGCTGCTGGACCTTCCGAGCGCCGCCATCAAGGACCCGGCGAACACCGGGCCGGTGGACGACCTGGAGGCGCTGCTGCGCGCCGCGCGGCCGGAGGTGGTTTACACGCACAATCTCGCGGACAAGCATGACACCCATGTCGGCGTCGCGCTGAAGCTGGTCGCCGCGATCCGGCGTCTGCCGAAGGACCTGCGCCCGAAGAAGCTGTACGGCTGCGAGGTGTGGCGTGACCTGGACTGGATGACGGACGCGGACAAGGTGGCCTTTGACACCTCGGCCCACGAGAACCTTCAGGCGGCGCTGCTGGGCGTGTTCGACTCGCAGATTGCGGGCGGAAAGCGCTATGACCTGGCCACACTGGGCCGCCGCCGCGCCCACGCCACCTACCACGCCTCGCACGGGGTGGACGCGACCACGGGCACGAACTTCGCCATGGACCTCACCCCGCTGGTGGAGGACGACACCCTGCCGCCCCTCGACCTGGCGAAGGCGCACATTGAGCGCTTCCGCCGGGAGATCGAGGACCGGTTCGGCCGGCTCGGCGCCTGACCGGCTAGACGGGCAGCTCCCACCCCTTGCGGTAGGTCTTCGTCAGCAGGGCGTTGGCCTCGGGCAGGTTGGTGATTTTCGCCTGGGCGGTGTCGTATTCAATGCGGCCACCGCAGCGCAGGGCGATGTTGCCCATCAGCACCATCTCCGTGAAGGGGGCGGCGTACTCGAAGTTTGACGACGCGGGATCGCCGCCCTTGATCGCCGAGAGGAAACTCCGGTAATGGTTGCCGCCGGGAATCCGGGGCAGCGTGGCCGCGGGGGGCGTGAAGTCCTTCATCCTGTCGTCCGGAAGCAGGCGCGGCGACCCGCCATACTCCCCCGCTGTGGCAATCCCCTTTTCCCCGATGAACAGCGACCCGTTCTCATTGTCCCCCAGTTTGGTGCCCTCGGACACTCCGGCGGGCGGGGCGGGTTTTTCGCCGTCCTCATACCAGAACAGGTCCACGGCGGGCATGTCCCCGCGGGCGGGAAACGCATACTTGATTACCGCTGCGGCGGGCCAGGTCTGGTCGTTCTTCCCCTCCTGTTTCACGGGCTCCACGGAGAACGAGGGGGCCTCGTGCAGGTTGAGGGCGAACCAGGCGGGGTCCATGATGTGGCAGCCCATGTCGCCAAGACCGCCGCAGCCGAAATCCAGCCAGCCGCGCCATTTGCGCGGGGCGTAGAGTTCATTGTAGGCGCGCTCGGGGGCCGTTCCGATCCAGAGGTCCCAATCCAGCGTCGCGGGGACGGGCTGCGCGGGGGCCGCCTCGGCGGGGCCGCCCTTGGGCCAGCGCCCGCCGGGCCGGTCGGTCCACACATGGACCTCTGTGACCTTTCCGATGGCGTCCGCGCGGAGCATCTCAGTGAGTTCCCGGAGGGCGTCCAGCGAATGGCCCTGGTTGCCCATCTGGGTGGCCACGCCCATCTCGGCGGCCGTCTTCCGCAGCAGCCGCACCTCGGCCACCGTGTGCGCCAGCGGTTTTTCCACATAGACATGCTTGCCCATCTTCATGGCCATGTAGGCGGCGGGCGCGTGCGTGTGGTCCGGCGTCGCGACAGTGACGGCGTCAATGTCCTTCCCCACCTCATCCAGCATTTTTCGGTAGTCCTTGTACTGCTTCGCTTTCGGCAGGCGGTACAGGGTTTCCTCCGCCTGGGCGAAGTCCACATCGCACACCGCCACCACGTTCTCGCGCAGGAAGGACAGAATGTCGCTGCTTCCCTTGCCCCCGACGCCGATGCCCGCGAAGTTCACCTTCTCGTTCGGGGAGAGTTTTCGTGGCACAACGCGCGCCGTGTTCGGCGCGCCCCAGGCCGAAACGGCCGCCGTGGTGGTGACTGCGGCCAGAAAAGCGCGCCGGGTGAGTCCGGAGTCCTTCATGACAGTGATCCTTCCTTGTTGCGGGGACTGTTTGCCGAAAGAGTGTACACCATGACCGGCGCCGGAGGCATGCCGTTTCGCTGAGAAAGAAGAACGGCCCGAAACCGGGGCTTCGGGCCGTCGGAAACAGGCTGTATTACAGCGGCATGAAGTCGAAGGGCTTGCGGTACTCCTTCGTGAGGTACTTGTTCGCGGACTTGACGTTGGTGATCTTCATGGAGGCGACGTCGAATTCAATCTTCTCGCCGGCGAGGAGGGCGACGTTGCCCATGTTCGCCACCTCGGTGAGCGGCCCGGCGTAGGAAAAGTCCGACTGCGCCACGCCGCCCGTGAGGCAGGCGTCAATCCAGGAGAGGAAGGGGTTCTCGTCCGGAACGCGCGGGATGGTCTGCTCGGGCTTCTTGACATCCTTCATCACGGCCTCGGGCAGGAGGCGGGACTTGCCGCCGTAGGTGCCGGAGCTCAGGACGCCCTTGGTGCCGACGAAGTAGGAGCCGTTGTCGCCGTCGCCCATCTTCTCGCTGTCCGGGATGCCGGCCGGGCGCGGGGGAACAAGTTTGCCGTCGTACCAGTAGACGGTGACCGCGGCCATCTTGCCGACGGGCGTCTCGCGCTCGGGAAACTCGTACTTGATGACGGACTTCTTGGGCGGGGTCTGCTTGGTCATGCGCTCCTGCTGGACCACCTCGACGGTGTAGGAGGGGGCATTGCCGAGGTAGAGCGCCCAGAAGGCGGGGTCCATGATGTGGCAGGCCATGTCGCCGATGGCGCCGCAGCCGAAATCCCACCAGCCGCGCCAGTTGAAGGGCGCGTACATCTTGTTGTAGGGGCGCTTGGGCGCGCAGCCGAGCCAGAGGTCCCAGTCCATCGTGTCGGGAACGGCCTGTTCCTTGAGCGGCTTCTCAATGCCCTGCGGCCAGATGGGGCGGTCGGTCCAGATGTGCGCCTCTTTGACGTCGCCGATGGCACCCGACCACAGCATCTCGCACAGGTCACGCACGCCGTCGCCGGAGTGGCCCTGGTTGCCCATGGCGGTGACGACACCGGTCTCCTTCGCGGTCTTGGCCAGCAGGCGCGCCTCGGCGATGGTGTGCGTGAGGGGCTTCTGGACGCGCACATGCTTGCCCATCATCATGGACATGTAGGCGGCCGGGGCGTGGGTGTGGTCCGGGGTGGAGATGACCAGCCCGTCAATCTGGCCGTCCATCTCCTCCAGCATCTTCCGGTAGTCCTTGTACTGCTTCGCGCCGGGGATCTTGTAGAACGCCTCGGCGCACCGCTCCCAGTCCACGTCGCACAGGCCCACGAAGTTGACCTTGTCGCCGAACTTGTGGCAGTTCATCGTGTCGCCCAGGCCCTGCCCGCCGCAGCCAATGCTCGCGAGGTTGATCTTCCCGTTCGGCGACAGCTTCCGGGGGACGACCTTGGCGGTGTTCATTTTTGTCCCGGCGGTGCAGCATCCGGCCGTGATGGCGGCGGACGTGGTGGCCGCCGCGAGGAAGGCGCGGCGGGTGAGATGGTTGCTCATGTCAATGACTCTCCAAAGGGGTTGGGGTTGAGAAAACACGCTGGATAGAATACCCCGCTTTCCAATGAAAAGCAAACCAGCCCGCGCCCAAAATCACCGCGGTTTTCCTTTGACAGGCTCCCGCCGTTGCAGTAGGATAACGCGGGCGGCGAGTGCCCATGCCGGTTCCTGCGCGCCGCCCCGGAAGTATACGCGGGAGGAACGTGCATGATTATCGGGGTGCCCAGGGAAATCAAAACGGCGGAGGCCCGCGTGGCGCTGGTGCCGTCCGGCGTGGCGGCCTTTGTGTCCCACGGCCACCGGGTGCTGGTGGAGTCCGGCGCGGGAATCGGCAGCGGAATCGCCGATGAGGCCTACCGCGCGGCGGGGGCCACCTTGGTGGAGGGGCCCGGCCCCGTCTGGCGCGACGCGGACATGGTAATCAAGGTAAAGGAGCCGCTCGGCCCCGAGTTGGCGGCCCTGCGTCCGGGGCTCATCCTCTACACCTACCTGCATCTGGCCTCGAACGAGGCGCTGACTTGGCACATGATGGAAGCATGGGTCTACTTCGTGTCGAAGGCGGGCCGGAACGAGGGGACAATACTCGAGTACAACCGCAAGCAGGAGGTGTTAGACCGGCGACTTGACCAGTTGAATCTGTTGTGACCAGAGGTGGCAATCATCAAGGTGGTTCCCAACCAACGGGGTCGCGTCAGCGACCCTGTAAAGTCGCTTTGAGCGGCTCACAAAAATAAAGCACCCGGCTCTGCCGAGGGATATTTACTCTGAATTCCACCATTGCCTAACCCCCTCGAAAAAAGCCTCTTTTCCAAGATTTATCAGAAAAGAATTAGTCTCATATGCCGCGCCAGCATTCACAGGAGAAGTATCACTTTGCACAACATCCTCTGTCATCTCGAAGTACTGATTAAAGTGATAGTTGACAGTCATACGATAGGCTGTTGTTCCTTGGGCGTAATTGATTGTAACCACACAAACATATTCATCACCATTCAGAAAATAATTATCTACCGTGTGACTCACATACTCGCAAAACTCATGATAATACTTTAAGCGCTTACGGACATTATTACGAACCCATTCGTCTAAACTGGCAATGCGGCTATCTTGATGATTCTGAACACCATTCTCTATATCGTTCTGCGACGACTGATCTGGTTCTGAGTTGCTTTCAAACAACTCATCCAAACTTCTTATACCAATAGCATTATAAAGAGCATCAATTTGTTCATCCGTTTCAGCTTCTGAAACCGCTTTTAAAAAGTTATACAGCTGCATGCTGTATTCATTATGTAGAAATTTGGGAGTTAAAAGCTGGGAAGACAAATCATTCATATAATATAAAGCATGCATACGCCTCATATTATCAATATATGAAATTCTTTCTCCGGCATCGTTGTGTATAAATCCATCTTTCTTAGCTTTTGAAATAATTCGTTGAACGGCAGTTGGGTCTTGTTTGTTGAGATCCTGCATTGCTTGTTTGAATTTCATATTTGGCTCATACAACCGTGCAACTTCACTATTCTGTATCACAGCTTTTTGTATCATTGCATTTGTTGCGTCCAAGCAAGAATGCTGCTTATCAGAGATATCGCGTGAGGGCCTCGAAGTCTTATGTGACGAAATCCCGTGATTTGTGTTCTTGGGGACGTCCTGCTTCTCGAATGCTACGATCTTGTTTGGCTCTGGAGAGTCTGTGAGAACAATTTCTCTCATGAATCCGCCATTTGAATTAAAGTAGTAATCAACACACATGCGATGATTCAGGGTGCCCTCTACATAAAACAATTTTGCTCTATATACAGTTCCGCCTGCATGTTCTGTAAGTTTGTCGACGGTGTAGTTGACAAGCCTGCTTTCTGGGTGGTCTTTCACAAGACTTAGTAACAGAAATGTTTCGTCAATTGGCCATGACTTGTCTATATATGGCTTATCTCCCTGGACGACGCTATAAGAAATTGCGCCTTCTTTCCTTGCGTCTGCTGCGTCATGTATTTTCGGACTATCAAGGTTCTGTGAAGCATTCTGTTTTAG
Source organism: Candidatus Hydrogenedentota bacterium (assembly GCA_033813475.1). Taxonomy (GTDB): domain Bacteria; phylum Hydrogenedentota; class Hydrogenedentia; order Hydrogenedentales; family CAITNO01; genus JAAYBR01. The sequence continues at coordinate 22,196 of JAPXRP010000008.1, read as the reverse complement.
TTTCTCCGTTTTATCCGTGTGCTGAGATCTCTCGGAAGAATCATGGGAAATCGCGTTCTCTGAGAGAGACTTGTCTCTGTTGGAGTAATCATCGTAGAACATGTAAGCAAAAAAAACTGTAAACAGCATCCCCATGAAAACCATAACTAATGTAAATGCTCGAAACGCAAAGCGAATAAGAAGCATAACATAACTGCGCTTGTGAGTGGGCTGATTTGCGCCATTTTCAGAGCCCGTAGAAATAGAATCCTGCGGCATTTTAACGACTCCCTATATTGTGCAAATCGTTGAACGTAAAGTGCATCTACTTGACTGACCTTGTGCCCTCACATGTTCCGCAGACAATTTTCTTAGAACCCTTGCATGTTCCGCACTTCTTTCCCGATACTTTCCCGCTACCTTTACATACTGGACATTGTATGGCGCCGTGGCCATGACAAGTGGGACATTGTTTGGCCAAGATAATGGCACTTGATATGCCTGAATCGACATTACCCCCTGTGCTGTAAACATGTGTCGCCACGTTTACGCTAATGAACAAACACACCGCAATACACAAAACAAACGCTCCGCACTTCATCCTCATTCTCCTTTCTTTTGAGACGCACTCAACGCCTCTCTTTGTGACGCTGCAACTCGCTAATCCTCTGATTGGCCTGCTAACCATCCGATCTATTGCGCATTTCGCTACTACGCCTCTCAAGCATCGTTAGCCTAGCACACTTCAGCCTATATGTCAAGACCTTTTGTGCCTGGACTTCTGTTCTTTGACACGAGGTCATCAATCAGCTATTATGCTTTCGGGTGATGGGTGCGCATGCCGGTTCCTGCGGTCCGCCCGGAGCCCGCCACGGGAGGAACGCACATGATCGTCAGGGTGCCCAGGGAGATCAAAGTTGAGTCCCGGCAGCGAAAACCCCAACGAGGCCTACCGCGCGGCGGGGGCCACCTTGGTTTCCTGGAAACACGGATCACCTATCCCGCCGTCGCCGAGGCGTTCGGGATGCCCTGCTCCCCTCTCTGAAGAAGGAGACTCTGATGCCCCTGGTTCCTGTCTGCCTGCTGGCGGCGCTGTCGCTTCTTGGCGCGCCCCCCGAGCCGGATGTCCTCGTCGGCGTGAACTATTTCGCCGGATGGTGGGAACCCCTTCCGAACAAGTGGCACACGAAGGACGGCAAGGACTGGCGCCCCTCCTTTCCGGACCGCATCCCGCTTCTGGGCGAGTACAACGGCCAGGAGGTCATGGACCGGGAGATTGCCGCGGCGGCGGACCACGGCGTGGACTTCTTCGCCATCCTCTGGTACTACAATCCCCCGGGAACGGAGCGGGAGCCCAACGCCCGGTTGCTGGAACGGGGCGTGAAGGACTTTATGGCCTCCCCCAACGCCCCGCGCATGCGTTTCATGATCGAGTTCTGCAACCATCCGCCCTATCTGGTCTCCACCGAAGAGGAATGGCGGGAGTGCGTGGCGTATTGGGTCACCTGCATGAAGCATCCCAGCTACCTCCGCGTGGGCGGGAAGGCCGTGTTCAAGGTGCACGGCGGCCACTTCTTCATGAAGCAGAACGCGGAGGATTTGGGGCGTTGCAGGGACCGGCTTGATTATCTCCGCGCCGAGGCGCGCGCCTCCGGGGTCGGGGAGCTGCTGATCGGATGCGGTATCGGCGCCTCTGAAGGAATTCCCCCGGGTCATTGGGCCGCGCACCTGTTCGATTTTACCGGGGTCTACATGGACCTGCCCGGGCTGCCGCCCACGGCGGAGGACTACCCCTATCCCCTTCTTGCGGATTTTGCGGCGGAGGGCAGAAAGCGCCATGTTTCCGACGCCGTTCCGCACCTGCCCTATGTGCCCGCAGGGTGGAATCCTCGGCCCTGGGGAGACCCTCGGCCCTGTTTCGCCTTTCCCACCCGTCAGGAGTGGGTGTCCACGCTGGAGAAGGTGAAGCGCGATCTGGCGGAAACGCCGGTTCTTGGTCTTCCGGGACAGAAGGCCTTCACCATTTACGCCTGGAACGAATACGGCGAGGGCGGCATCGTCGCCCCGACACGCGGGGACGGATCCATTAAACTGGAGGCCATCCGCGAGGTCTTCGGTCGGTAAGGGCGCCTATCCCAGGAGCTCCGCCACGACCTCGGCCACTTTTGCAAGGGCCTCCGGCAACGCGGACACCTTTTTGCCGCCGGCCTGGGCCATGTCGGGCCGGCCACCGCCGCTGCCCTCGACGATGGGGGCAATGCGCCCGACGACGTCCCCGGCGCGCACGCGGCCCATGAGGTCCTTGGTCACCCCGGCGCACAGGGCCACCTTGTCGCCGTCTGCGCTGCCCAGCACGATGACGCCTGACCCCAGCTTGTCCTTCAACTGGTCCAGCACCGGGCGCAGACCCTTCGCGTCCATGCCGTCCACCTCGACGGCGAGCACCTTCACTCCCTTCACCTCCACCACCCGGCTCAGGTAGTCTGTTCCGCCGGTGGCGGCGGCCTGCTTCCACTTGTCCACCTCGCGGCCCAGGCGCTTGAGCTCGTCCTGCAGCGCGGAAATGCGCTCCACCAGGGCGTCCGGGCGGGCGCTGAGCAGGTGCGCCGACGCGCGCAGCTGGCGGTCGCGCTCCTGGATCACCTCGATGGCCGCCTCGCCGGCCACGGCCTCCAGGCGCCGCACGCCGGAGGCCAGCGCGGCCTCGCTGAGAATCTTCACGCAGCCGATGACGCCGGTGCGCGCCACATGGCATCCGCCGCACAGCTCCAGGCTGACATCTCCGACGCGGACCGTGCGGACCACGTCCTCGTATTTCTCGCCGAACAGGGCCATGGCCCCCTCGGCCCGGGCCTCGTCCAGCCCCTTCAGGGCGATCGCCACCGCCTCGTCGGCGCGGACGGCCGCGTTCACACTGGCCTCCACATCCTCCAGCAGGGCCTCCGAGATACCCTCGAAATGGGTGAAGTCAAAGCGCAGGCGGTCCGGGCCGACATACGACCCCGCCTGATGCACATGGTCGCCGACGACCTGCCGCAGGGCGGCCTGGAGCAGGTGGGTCGCCGTGTGGTGGGCCTCCGTGCGCGCGCGGCGCACGCCGTCCACCCGCGCGTCCACCTTGTCCCCCCTGCGGAGGGTGCCGGAGAGCATGGTCACCGTGTGCAGGGTCATTTTGCCAACCAGCCGCTTCACATGGGTGACCTGGCCGGTGGCCTCCGAGCAGGCCAGCGTGCCGGTGTCGGCCACCTGGCCGCCGGACTCCGCGTAGAACGGGGTCTTGTCAAGAAGGACCTCGCCGGTCTCCCCTTCCGGCAGAGAGTCCACTTCGGCGCCGTCCTGGATGATGGCCAGGACATCGGCGGTTTCCGCGAGGGACTCGTAGCCCGTGAACGGGGTGTCGCCCTTCGCCGCGTGCAGGCTGTGGTATACCGGGGCGAGGGACTGCTGGCCGCTGCCGGCCCAGGTGCCGCGCGCCTTTTCCTTTTGCTGGGCCATGGCGGCCTTGAAGCCGTCGGTGTCCACGGTGTAGCCGCGCTCCTCGGCCATGTCGGTGGCGAGGTCCAGCGGGAACCCGTAGGTGTCATACAGCTTGAACAGCTCATCACCCGGCGCGACCCTGTTCCCTGACGCTTCCACTTTGGCGAAGACTTCGGCAAGAATTTCCATGCCCCGCGCGAGCGTTCCCGCGAAGCGCTCCTCCTCCAGCCGGATGATGTGGGCGATCTGCTTGCGGCCCTCGACCAGCTCCGGGTACTGGTGCCCGAGACGGTCCACCACGGCGCCGCTGACGGTGTGAAGGAAGGGCCGCTCCAGACCGAGTTCCCGGCCGAAGCGCGCCGCGCGGCGCAGCAGGCGGCGCAGGACGTACCCGCGGCCCTCGTTGGAGGGCAGGATGCCGTCGGCGATCATGAAGCTGAGGGCGCGGATGTGGTCGGCGATCACCCGGTAGGGCACCGGGCGGCTGGTGTAGGCCACATTCGTCAGCGACTGGGTCGCCTCGATGATGGAGAAGATGCCGTCCGTGTCAAAGACGGTTTCCTTGCCCTGCAGCAGGGCGGCGAGCCGCTCCAGGCCCATGCCGGTGTCAATGCCCCGGTTTTTGAGCGGGGGGCGCGAACCGTCCAGTTGCTGGTCAAACTGCGGAAAGACCAGGTTCCAGAATTCCAGGAACCGCTCCCTGGGGTCGTTCTCGAGGGTGGCGTGGGGGTCAATCGCCTCGCCCCGGTCGTACAGCAGCTCCGAGCAGGGGCCGCAGGCCCCGGTGTCCCCGGCGGGCCCCCAGAAGTTGTCCTTGGCTCCCAGCCGCACGATGCGCGACGGAGACACGCCCATCTCCTTTTCCCAGATATCCGCCGCCTCGTCGTCGTCCAGGTACACGGACACCCATACCTTGTCCGCCGGGAACTTGATGACCTGGGTGGTGAACTCCCACGCCCACGCGATGGCCTCGCGCTTGAAATAGTCCCCAAACGAGAAATTGCCAAGCATCTCGAAGAAGGTCAGGTGGCGGGAGGTCTTCCCCACCTCGTCCAGGTCGTTCGCCTTGCCGCCCGCGCGCAGGCACTTCTGCGACGTGGTGGCGCGCCGGTAGGGCACCGGCACCTCGCCGGTGTAGTAGGGCTTGAACTGGACCATGCCCGCGCTTGTGAAAAGCAGGGTCGGGTCGTTCGAGGGGACCAGCCGGTCGCTCCGCTCCACGACATGCCCGCGCTGGCGGAAGAACTCAAGATAGGAAGAGCGGATTTCGTCACTTTTCACGGGAAAACACTCCTGAGGTTGGCGGAAACTTGGGGGCATCAGGATAGCAGAAAAGCGCCTTCCCGCGCACCTCAGAAGGACCAGCGCATGCCCGCGTAGACGTTGCTGTTGTCCTCGAACTGTCCAAAAAAGGTGGTGTTCCAGGCGCCCAGGAAAATGTTTCCGCCAGCGTCCACGGACCAGTCGTCGGACAGCTTGTAGGACACCTGCGGGCGCAGGTAGCCGTCGTTGTCTGAAGGGCTGTAGTAGCCGAAGAAGGACAGCGTGAGGTTCTGGTTCATCAGCAGCTTGGTCAGGCGCAGCGTGAAGACATGGCGGTTCTCGTCGCGCTCGGGGAGGAAGAACCACAGGCTGCGCGCGTAGGCGGCGTGGTCGAGCATGTGCTCCAGGTAGTACTGCACGCCGGCGGTCAGCTCCCTGGCGACCTCCCGCTCATACCCGAGCAGGAGCCTCAGCTCGCTGTTGTTCACAAAGGGGTCTTTGCCGGAGCGGTCGCGGCGGGAGTCGTACCATCCGATTTCCGCGCTGGCGACCCCCTTCCCCACCGTGCCGCGCACGCTCGCGCCGTAGACGTTAAGCGCCGGGAAAAGCCCCCGCGGCGGCAGGAGCTGCTGTCCGCCGGGACTCTTCCAGAAGCCGGAATACCCGTAGAGCGCCACCTGCGTGGACCCGAAATTCCGGTAGAGCCGAAGCGCCCATTCGTCGTTGTCGAACCAGTCGTCCGGCACGCGCATGCCCATCTCGCGGTCGCGGCCCACGGTGCGCCCGTACATCGGGTTGTAGAAACTGATCCGGTCGCCGGTGATGTACCGGTCCGGGTTGAACCGGGGCGTGTACACCAGCTCAACGTTCACCACTTCTGAATAGTACCCCAGCCGGACCGCGTCCGACGGCGCCTTCAGATACTCGACATCCCGGCCGATGAAGAAGGAGTTCCAGTCCTTGGGGAAGAGGTCGTTAACGAAAAGCATGTCGCCCGTGCCCCAGGTCAGGACCTGGCGGCCGATCTTGATGTCCACACTGTTGAGAGGCGTCCAGGAAAGGCGGAGCTGGCGCAGGTCGAAGTGCCCCTCCTCATCCACCGCGTCAAAATAGGTGTCCGCCGTGGCGTCGAGGGAAACCGCATTCCAGTGCTTCTCCGTTTTCAACTGGAGACGGCTTTCGCCCATTGTGAGGTCCTTCGACTGGGCGGGGTCCTCCCGGTAACGCACCCCCGCCCGGGTGTCCCAGAAGCCGTGCAGCGTCAAGAACGGTTCTTTCTCCCTCCCGGTTTCTTCACCGTTGGCCGGGGCATCACCGGACAGTCCCTCGGGCAGCGGCGGCGGCGCGGACCCGCCGTCCAGTCCGGGGGGCAAGGCGGGGGTTCCGGCGGGGTCTGGCGCCAGTCCCGGCGGCAATGCGGGGGCGGGGGCGGATTCCTGGGCCAGCCCGGGGGGCAGCGCGGGGGCCTGCCCCGCCGCGGGAAACCCCGAAAACACCATGACCGCCGCCACGGCGCATCCCGCCACAGGGCCGCTCCGCGTCCAAACGCGCTTAGACATTCCCAGACCTCCCTTGCCGGACTATTTCAACACATCCTGCGGGGGCTTCCGCATGAACCGCTCCGTGAAGAGGTCGTCCTGCAGACCCGTGCTGTACTCGACCTTCACATAGTCCAGCGTGGTCTCCGTGCCCGCGTTCTTGTCGGTCATGCGGGACTGGGTGACGGTCTTGAATCCCTGGATGTCCTCGACCTTGAGCGCCTCGGCGACCCGGTAGACGTTTCCGCCCTTCTCGAACTCCACCTTGACGGGGATGAAGGTGCCCTTGTGGATGTACATGGTGTAGGAGTCAAACTCCACGGCGGACGGGTTCTTCGGCGTGTTCTTCAGGACATAATAGTCTGCGGTGGTCTCCACGAGCTCGTGGGCGTCCTCGTCGAGCCCGCGGCCGGACACGTCCTCGTAGAAGAAGGTGGACCCCACAAAACTGGTCCGCTCGTCGCTGGCCGCGATCTGCCGGACCACGTCCAGGGCTGGCAAATAGAGCCAGCGGTCGTCATCCCTGCCGACGTGCTTCCACACCATGAACACCATCTGCCGGACGTCTGCGGGGCGGTGGAAATAGACGAAGAACTTCTGCTCCTCGTTCTTGTCGTCCATGTTCTTGCGCAGAATGGTGAACTCGCGCTCCCGCGTGTTCCCCTGCTTGTCCTTGATGGTCATCTTGACGCGGGCGCGCCCGTCCGTCCCCTGGTAATAGGAAACGGCGTTGGTCTTCTTGACGATTTCGTCCACCGTCGGGGCGGCGTCCTGCGCCCACAGGGGCGCCGCAACGGCGATCCCGAGCGCCAGTCCGAGCAGCTTCATCCAGTTGGTCTTCATTCCGTCATTCCTCCGTTCGTTGGCCCGTTCCCATTTTGGGGCATCGGGCGTCGTGTTTCAACATCCGGGTTTGGGGGGTGCCGCGCATCCGGCGCGCCGGGACATCACCGCGCACAAGGCCACTGCGGCCCCTATGAACACCAGGCTCCCGAGAGTCCACTGGGTCCAGGTTCCGCCCAGAAACTGCAGGTTCACCGCGACGGCCCCGGCGAAAGCGGCGGCGGTCGCCGCGCAGGTGCAGCAGCTGCACGTGATGCGGCAAACGCGGGACTCGGGGAAGAGCATGCGCTCCAGCACGCGCATGAGGGCGGGCATGATGATCAGCGTGGCCACGCCGGACGCGCCGAGGATGGCGGCCATGAACACGCCGACGGTGTTGTAGGGCACCAGCGGCGCGGCCAGAAGGGGCGTGAAGCCCACGGCGACGGCGATGATGTTGCGCGTGATGGCCCGCGCGGGCTCGCCGAACATCTTCGGGGCGGCCGTTTTCCAGTCGCCGGTTTCCCGCTGCATTTCCCGGGCGCGGGAGAGGAAGTGGATGGCGAAGTCCACGGCGAGTCCGAGGGACAGCGCGGAGAGAACCGCCACAGGCATGTCGTAGTCCTTGCCCACAAGCCCGATGACGCCGTAGATCAGGCCGATGGTCACCGTGAGGGGGATCATGGAAAGGAGCCCCCACAGTCCGGAGCGGTACAGGACGATCATCATGAACAGCACGACCAGGAAGCTGCCCAGGAAGGCCTGGAGCATGCCCACGACCATCTTCTGCTGCCAGATGACGTTGATATAGGTGAGCCCGAACCACTCCAGATTCAGCCCGGCGGGGGGCGGGTTCTCCGCGGCGAAGGCCTCCATGGCCTCAATCACGCGCATCATGTCCTGGTTGTCCCCGCTCTTGAGCTGGACCCACACACTGCTCTGCCGGTAGTCCGGCGTGACGAAGTGGGACAGGTCCTGCGGGCGGTGGCTGCTTTCGTAGGTGATGATGCACTGCGCCACGGCGTTCGCGGAGTCCGGGATGCGGAAGTACTCGTCGCCCCCCTCCATCAGTTCGCGGTAGACCGTCTTCACCAGGTCGGCCAGGGAGTTTGTCTTGCCGACGGTGCCCGTCTTCAGCAGGGCCTCCTGCACGCGCTCCATGTACCGGAGCACCTCCGGGTCCTTGAACAGCTCGTCTCGCTGCCGCTCTTTGTCCAGGAAGAACGCGGCCTCCTCCCAGGCCGTTGCGGCGTCGCCTCCCTTGTCCGCCTCGGCCAGGGCATGGTCGCCCAAATCCCCCGCGAGAGTCTTCCAGTCGGGGGCATTGCCCGCGCGGGACCCCGCCTCCGCGGCGAGGGTCTCCGCCACCGTAGGCAGGCCCGGATAGTCCGCGGCGTTCTCCGCCGCCCAGGCCGTGATTCTTTCCGTCAGGCCGCGGGCGGCTTCGGCCCCGTCAAAGGCCTTGTCCGCGGGCCGCAGGGCGAGGTAGGCCATGTAGGTGCCGCCGAAATGCTCGTTAAGCACGCGGTCGGCCACGCGGATGGGATGCTTGGCCTTGAACCACCGGGTGGGGTTGTCGTTGACCTGGATTTGCGAGATGCCGTAGGCGGACACGGCCGCCACGAGCAGGGTAAGGGCCAGCACGAGCTTCGCGCGGTTCCACGTGAAACGGCCGAGACGCGCCAGCAGACGGCCCAGGAGGGTTGCGCCCTCCCCGCCCTCCGCGTGCGCCGCGCCGTAGCCCTCAAACCCGCGCGCGGGCATGAGCATGATGAAGGCGGGCAGGAAGGTGACGGTGAACAGCCAGGCCCCCATGACGCCCAGGGCGACGAAAATGCCGAAGACCTGCACGGGAGGAATGGGCGTGATGGCGAGGGAGGCGAACCCCGCCGCCGAGGTCAGGGAGGTGTAGAGCATGGGCATGAACAGCGTGCGCATGACGTCAAGCAGCGCCTCCCGGCGGTTCTTGTGCCGCTGGTAGCGCTCGTAGAACTCCGACAGGATGTGGATGGAGTCCAGGATGGCGACGGGCATGAGGAAGATCGGGATCATGGAGCTCATGATGTGGATCGTGTTCCCCGTGGCCACGAGAAGACCCATGGTCTGGATCACCACGACCAGGGCCAGCACCATCGGCGCGATGATCAGGGAGAGTTTCCGGAAGAACCACCACATGAGCAGGAAGATGACCAGCATGGCCAGGGGGGCCGACACGGCCATCTGGATGAACATCTCCACCCCGAAGGTGTCGTTGGCCACCGGGAGGCCCGTGATGTGGTACTGGTCGTCCCCCGGCAGGGTGGCGATCTTCTCCTGGAGCTTTTTGTACACCCGGTTGCTCAGGGCCTTGGACGTCAGGGGCAGGTACAGGGCCAGCGCCCTGCCGCTTTCGGACACCAGCGTCCCCTGGAGAAACGGAATCCGCGACGCGCGGTCGCGCACCGCCAGCGCCTCCTCCCGCGTGGCGGGGGGCGACGCCATGAGCCACTCGAACCTGACCTCCCCCGGCCCGCCCTGCTCGATGTTGTCCACCGTGGACGGGGCGATCACGTCCACCCCGATCACCCCGGCCCGCTCGTCCTTCTGGCCGATGGCCGCCCCGTGGAGGGTCTTGGCGTACTCCGCCAGCGCATGCACCCGCCCCAGGCTCTCCGGATTGAACACGCCGTCCGGGTGCGACTCGTTCACCACGCCGAGCACCACGATTTCGTTCAGGTCAAAGACCCGCTTCATGTCGTTGTGGAAGACCCGCGCGGGCTCCTCCGCGCTCAGCATGTTCTCCGGGTCCGTGTCCACCCGCACCCCGTTCAGCGCCGGAAACGCGGCCGGAAAAACGGTGGGCAGCGCGGCAAGCAGCGCCAGCGCCAGGGTGAGCGCGCCTATGGAGAGCACGGTGAGCTTTGGACGGTCCACGGCGAAACCGACCAGCCGGTCGCCAATGTTCATGACGGGATCCTCCTTAACGCCTGCATACGGGACTAGGACACTCATCCCAAAAACGCCGCTGCGCCGCCGGGCATTCCCGCTTGGGCGCGCACTGTCCCCAGTATACACCGCGGAGCCGCTGTTTGACTCCCCCCCGGGGGAAGTGGACAATGGTCACATGCCGTATGTTGAGCAGCCAGAGGACAGGATATCGCCGGCCGAGCGCGCGGTGTGCTACTACACCCTGCCCCGGGCGGCCACGCCCGTGTCGGCCGGCATGCTCGCCGTGTACGGCGTGCTGGTCGCGGAGGCGGCGGCCGTGCTGTGCTATGGCGCCGCCGCCGACAACGAGGAATGGGTCCGCGCGGGGGGCTGGGCGCTGGGGCTCCTGGCCGTGGGCGGCCTGGCCTGGTTCTTCCTCATCGCCCTCGCCAAGGATGTCCGCAGGCGGCGTCTTCTGGCCGCCGCCCGCACCCAGACGGCGGCGCAGGACTCCGAAGACCTGCCGGATCCCTTCGCCGGGCATGCCCTGCTGAAACGTCCCCTGCGGCCTGCGGGGGCGCTCTTCGCCTGCTCGGACAACGAGGGGTTGATACACTGCTTTGTGGACGTCCGGCGGCCCCGCGCCTTCTGGCGCGTCACCTCCTCGCTGGACGAGCCGCTGTTCGACCTCATGGCCCTTCAGGGGCCGCGCAGCTTCTTCCTGACCCCTTGGAGTGCCGCGCAGCCGGGGCGGATCGGACTTTTCCTCCAGAACGAGAAGCGGTTCGAAATCCGGCAGGGTTTCGGCTGGCGCGGCCCCGTGACCCATGTGTTGCCCCGGGGCGAGGGCGAAACCTATGTAATCCGGCAGGGCGGCGTCTTTCACAAAGACCGGCTGGTCGGGCGCATCTACGCGCTCCGCCGCACGCTCTACCTGGACATCGAACGGGAGCATCTGGCCGATGGCGTGCTCGGCACCTTCATCGCCGCCCGGTGACCGCGTCTTTTTTCGTAAAACAGGGTATAGTTTTTCCAGCGAATAGTGTTTACAATAAGAACTTCCAGACGGCGTGGCAACATCGGAGAGTCCCCCATGAGACACCCCTTCTTCTACCCGGCGGCCTTTTTGGTGGCGTTGGTTCTAACCATGTCCGGGCAGGGCCTTGCGCAGGCGGAGCCTGAAACACCGGTGCTGATCCTTGCGGACGGTCCGCAGGGACCGGAGAAGGACTTGGCCGCAGACGCCCTCTTGGCGGAGGCGACGCTGATGTCTACCCTCACCGCAAACGCCATGACGGTAAACGTGTACAGCAAGGACCCCGTCGGGGTCGGCTTCCGACAGGGAACGGAACGCATGGACCGGCTGGAGGAGACGCTGGTCTACCTGATGGACGTCCTGAATGAAGCCGGCGAGTTTGACCTGATGCTCAAGCCGTCTGAGTTTGACGGAGGGGGGGCACTCGCCCAGGGGGGCACGCTCTGGGGAAGCCCCGTCGGCAACGGGGCCGTGTTTCGCCGACTGACTGAAGGTGCCAAACCCTTTGCCGGCTCCGCAGAGATGGTGATTGTGTTTGACTGGGGCTGGAATTGGAACACCTCCCTGAATCCACCTGCGGCCGACCAAGTGGACCTGCGCTCCGTGATGCTCCATGAAATGACCCACGGGCTGGGGTTCAGCGCCTTTATGGGAGCAAGCGGGGCGAGCACTCAGGGTGCCGGTATATACACAAATCTTGACCTCCTGCTTGCAGCGGGCAACCCCGCCGCGTTTCTTGTGAACGCCGGGGAGTTCGTTGGAAACCCCGCCGCGCTCACCAGCGGAGCGGTGGTGTTTCGCGGCCCGGCCGCCACCACGGCTTTTGGAGGCACCCCGCCCCCCATATATTCCCCCTCCCCTTTCCTATCCGGGAGCAGTCTGCAGCACTGGGCGCAGGGGGTCGTGCCCGGCGGCGCGGTCATGGAGCCCGCCTATCTGCCCGGCGTGATGAAACGCACCTATTCCGGGGTGGACCTGGGGGCCCTGGTTGACCTTGGTTATGTCGGTGCCGCCGCCTCGCCGAACTACGGCGGCTGTCCCCTGGCGTCGGTTACCCTGTTCACCCCTGCGGACACCGTCACCGGCACCACCGCCACGGTAAAGGCGGCCTGCACGGCCGCCGTCGCGTTCAACACGTCCACTGACTGCCTCCCCACAAAAAATGTCCGGGTGACCTACTCCGTCAACGGGGAGAGCAAGGGCGTTTCGACCGACTACGACGGGGGGTTCCCGGTTCAGGTGAGCCTGCCGGAGGGCACGTGGACCGTCATGGCCACCGCAGAACGGCAGGATGGCATCGGCGCGGCGGTGACGGCGCAGCAGCAGGTGACTGTGGTGATTCCGCCCAAGCTCCAGGTTTCCCCCTCTTCGGCCTCGGTGAGTTTTGGGGAAACCGATGTGTCCACCCCGGTGGACAAGGCCTTCACCGTCACGAACACCGGCGGCGGCACCCTCACCGGCGTGGCGAGCCTGAGCGGGGACGAGGTGTTCTCGTTTGTGGGCGCGAGTGATTTCAGCCTGGCGGCCGGCCAGACCGCGGTGGTCACGGTGCGCATGACCACGGGCAAGAAAGGGGGCGACTATGCCGGCACCCTCCGGTTTACGGCGGGCGAACTGCCCCCAGTGGAGCGGGCACTTTCCGGGAAAGGACTGCGGACTGGATTCCTGAATTGCGCTGGCACCACGGAAGGCGTATCATGGAGCGGTGACGCCGTGCTGGCGGGGGTGCTCGTATCCGCGCTGCTGCTGGCGCGCCGCCGCGCGGTGTGGCGAACATAAGCCCGCGCCTGAATCGAGAAAATTGACAAAAACACTTGCGGAGAACCCCGCTTTGTGTTAGGATGTCTACCGTACGTTAGGTATACGGAAACCGCAACCAGCAAAGGGTGAAAGAAATGGCCGAAGAAAACAAAGACAAAGACGTCGCAATGCAAATCGCGGAGGACGCGCGTCAGGCGGAATGGGACGCCGTTAGTTTCACCGCAGAGTTGTTCAAGGGCGACTTCCGCTGGGACCTCATCAATCCCTTCCCGGCCCAGGATGCCGAGGACAAGAAGCTCGGCGACGAGTACATCGAGAAGGTCAAGAAGGTTCTCGAGGAGCATGTGGACCCCTACGAGATTGACCGCACCGGCGTGTACCCCCGCGAGGCCCTGAAAGCCATGGCCGACATCGGCCTCTTCGGCATGAAAATCCCCAAGGAATACGACGGTCTCGGCCTTTCCATCTCCAACTACGCCCGGGTGCTCGGGGTGGTGGGAAGCTACTGCTCCAACACGGTCACCTACCTTTCGGCCCACCAGAGCATCGGCGTGCCGCAGCCGCTGAAGGAGTTTGGCACCCCCGAGCAGAAGAAACGCTTCCTTCCGCGCCTCGCGAAGGGCGAAATCTCCGCCTTCGCCCTCACGGAGCCCAACGTGGGCTCGGACCCCGCCAAGATGATCACCGTGGCCGAGCCCAGCGCGGACGGCACCTACTACACTTTGAACGGGGACAAGCTCTGGACCACCAACGGCTACGACGACCTGACCACGCTCATCGTGGTGCTGGCGAAGACGCCGGACAAGGTGCTGGCGAGCGGCAAGAAGATTCCCCAGATCACGGCGTTCGTGGTCGAGTCCAACATGCCCGGCTTTGAGCGGGCGCGCCGGTGCGAGTTCATGGGCCTGCGCGGCATCGCGAACGCGGCGCTGGTGCTGCGCAACGTGAAGGTGCCCACGGAGAACATGATCGGCAAGCCCGGGCAGGGCCTGAAGATCGCCCTCTCCACGCTGAACGTCGGCCGTCTCGGCCTGCCCGCCGCGGGCCTCGGCGCCGGCCGCGCCTTCCTGGAGGAATGCCAGTGGTGGGCCACCAGCCGCGTGCAGTGGGGCCAGTCCGTCGGCAAGCACCAGTCCATCACCAAGATGATCGCCAACTATGCGGCGAGCCTCTTCTCCATGGAGTCCATGGTCTCCCTGACCTGCTCCCTCGCCGACCGGCAAAACACCGACATCCGGCTGGAGGCGGCGGCCGCGAAGTACTATTGCAGCGAGACGCTTTGGAAGATGCTCGACGACTACATGCAGGTGCGCGGCGGCCGCGGCTATGAGACGGCGCTTTCCCTGTACAACCGCGGCGACCGCCCCTCCTCGCTGGAGACGGTCTTTCGCGACATGCGCATCGGCCGCATCTTTGAGGGCTCCTCGCAGGTCATGCACCTGATCATGGCGCGCGAGGCCCTGGACACCCACTTCAAGCTCGTCATGCCCCTGATGATGCCCAAACCCGGCCAGAAGGAGGGCAAGGTCGCCCTCGTCATGAAGGCGGCCAAGTTCTACATGAAGTGGTACCCCAGCACCTGGATGCCGCCGCGGAGCCTGTCGTGCAGGAACCTCAACGGCGCCAACCGCGCCCACCTTTCCTACGCGGCGAAGACGGCCAAGAAACTGGCCCGCACCCTCTTCCACACCATGGCGAAGTTCGGCCCGAAAATGGAGTACGAACAGATCATTCTCAGCAACTTCGTGGACATCGGCACCGACCTGTTCGTCATGGGCGCGTCCCTGGCCTACGCGGAGCACCTGATCGGGCTGAACCCGGCGGACCAGACCCCGCAGGACCTGGCGGACCTGTTCTGCAAGGAGGCGCGCAAGCGCATCGCCATGAACTTCAAGGCCGTCAAGTGCAACCACAACCGGATGTACAAGAAAGTCGGCGCCGAGCTCATGGACGGCAAGCTCAACTGGATGGCCAGCGAGTGCATGAACCCGATCCCGCCGAAATACCGGGACTACGAAAAGAACGACTATGACCACCCGGCCTCCGACCTTCCCCAGAAGGACTAGGGGAATCTGACAGCGCCTTTTTCGGGCGGACGGGACACCTGCCCCGTCCGCCCCTTTCTTTTGTCTCAAAAGGCTTCGTGATATACTTCGGGAAGGGAATGGTCCCTGCCTGGAGCGGTTTGCATGACCCTCTGGAAATCACAACGGCGCTTTCTGACCGGCATGGGTGCGGGCCTTCTTGCGGGAACGGCCGTTTTTGCCGTGATGGGACCCGGAATCACGGACGCAGGCTTTCCGGGGATCGTCGCGGCGGAAAAGGCGGCCCCCGTCCTTTCGGCGGGACCGGCCGTGTTCCCCGCCGGGGTCGCCGCCGCCGTGCCCGTGTCTCTCCTCCTTCCCCCGGACCCCGCGAATGCCCCCGCAACGGCCGTGGTGGCGTTTGAGCCCGCCGTCCCCTGGATGCAAATCCGGGACGTGCTGCCCGCCGCCGGCCTCGCCGCCGCGGGAAAAGAGCTGTCCTTCCGCCTGACGGACGGGGTGGCGCGGGTGGCCCTCTACGGCGGCGACGTCCCCCTCCCGCAGGGGCTTCTGTTCCATGTGGTGACCCGGCTTGCCCCCGGAACCCCCGAGGGCGCCACCGGCGGCTATTCACAAAGTGCCGGGCCAGACGCGGCGAACGCTGACGCGCTGCCGGTTCCCCTGGCGTTTGAGGGGCCGGGAGTGACGATTGCCGACCCCGGGGGGCAGCATGCGGGGGACTACCTTCCGGACTGGCGGGTCTCGGTCTCCGAACTTCTCCGCATCATCCAGTTCTACAATATCGGGGCCTTTCACTGCGACCCCGGCACCGAGGACCGGTTTGCCCCCGGAACGGGGGATGTGTCGTGCCCGGCGCACAACGCCGACTACGCCCCGCAGGACTGGGCCGTCAGCCTCTCCGAGCTGCTCCGCATGATTCAGTTCTACAACGCCGGGTGCTATGGACCCGCGCAGGGAACCGAGGACGGGTTTTCCCCCTGTCCCTTCTATTCCCCCTCCTGAGCGCGGCGGGCCGGGCTTGAGCCACGGTGGCCGGGTTCCGCATACTGTGCGGGACGATGGCTGACAACCGGCCGCCAGAGGAATCCCCACCATGAAGTCGTCCTCCCTGCCCCGTCTCGCCTGTTTTCTGCTGTCCCTCCTGGCGCCCGTCTGCGCTTCCGGAGCCGACGCCGCCACGCCGCAGTACCCCCGCCGACCCGCCTGGACGGACACCGGGGACGCGGACATCCCCGTGCCGTTCACCTTCGCCATTTTCGGCGACCGCACCAGCGGCGGAGAGGAAAACTGGCCTCTGTTTGATCAAGTGGTGGACGCCATCAACGCGAAGCCCCACGATTTCGTCATCACGACGGGGGACCATATTCCCGGCCACATGGAGGACCGGGATACCTGGGAGGCCCAGTGGCGGGAATACTGGTCGCATGCCTCGCGGCTCCGCGCCCCCCTCTGGCTGGTCCCCGGAAACCATGACATCGCCAACACCGCCTGCCACGGGTTCTGGCGGGAGGACTTCGGCGACACCTACTACTCCTTCACCCACAAAGGCTGCCTGTTTCTGGTGCTGAACACGGAAGAGGAGCGGTTTGACGGGCGGGGTCCTGTTTGGCAGAAGATGCTTTCCCACGCCGCCGCGGCACTCGAGAATCATCGCAATGCGTCGCATACCTTCGTATTCTTTCACAAACCCATGTGGGCGGACCCCCGGTTTGAGGAGGACTGGCGGCAGCTTGTTGCCCTGATCGGCGACCGGTCCTGCACGGTGATCGCGGGCCATGAGCATTACCTGGCCACCGAACGCCGGGACAATCTTCTGCTGGTGATCCAGAATGCCACAGGAGGTGGGATACACCTGAGTAATGCAAAGATTTACGGCTGTTATCATGGGTATGCGGAGGTGTCCGTGTCAAAAACGGATGTCACCTACACAGTAGTGGAGCCGGACGGAACCCACCACGACCCGGGGGAATCCCCCCTGCGTTTCCGAAAACAAATCGAGAACCTGCTCGTGCTTGCCGCAGAAGAGCCGCCCCGTCCCGCCCCGGAGGGCGCTTGGGTGGTCAGCGGACAGGCCGACACGGTCAACCCTTTTCCTGTTCCCGTCACGGTAAAGGTGCGTGTGGCGCTTCCCGAGGGCTCCGGATGGACTCCCGCAGGGGAAACCCGCGTGGCCCGGCTGGAGAAGGGGGAACTCGTCTTGGAACAGGCACTGGCCCCCGGCGAACGGCACACCTTTCCCCTGGCATTCACTGTCTCCGATGCCGCCCTACCCTTCCCGCCGCCGGTGGCACACCAGGTTCTCCACGGCGGGGCCTGGCTGGACGGCGAGCCCATGCGCATGGAACAGGTGCCCGTGGTCCCGCTCTACCCCAAGAACGCATGGCGCGCGGTGCGCCAGTGGCGGTTTGCCGGACCGGTTCCCATTGGTCCCATGGCAGACGAGAAACGGATGCGGGACGATCCCAGGACGGCCTGGCCAAGACTGTTTGCCGTCACGGGATACGAGGCGGGACCGGCGTCCGGGGATCCGGCTGAAAAGTGGCGTCCAGCCAAGGGCAACGGGGCGGGCCTGGTAAACTGCAATGCCCTCATGGGCACCGCCGACCTGGCGTCCGCGTTCTTCGCCTTCGATGCCGTCTCCCCGCGGGAACTTTCCACCCGCGCCCTGCTCTATGCGGACAACTTCGCCCAGCTTTTTGTGGAAGGCGCCCTTGTGGACCAGGCCCAGGCCATCTCCGCCCCCGGCGGGTTTGTGCATGTCCCGGTGCGCCTGCGCGCGGGCGCAAACCGTCTTGTGGTGAAAGTCACCAACAACCGCGGGGACTGGTTCTTCCGCTTCCTGCTGGCCGACCCGGCCGGGGAGCTGACGCTTCCGTAGCCGAAAGCAACGCGGGAGGCGCGCCCGCCGGGCAATACCCCGCATGCCGTTTTTCGCAGGACCAGGGACAACAATAATGGGCGTCGCTTATATCAAAGCGACGCCCATCTTGTAAGAACGGTGTCACCAATAACTGGGGGCGTTTCCGGGATCGGGTGCCGCCGAATCGCGCAGGGCCAGGGGTGGGCCCAACACTTCGCGCAGCACCATTGCCCTGCCCAGTGCGCGGCCGCCGGCAAAAAGGCGGGCATCCCTCCGGTTAGCCGCCCGGGCAGCCCGCGCATGCGCCTCGCGCCCGGCTTGGGCCTGACGCTGTTTGCGCTCCTCGCGCCGCATCTGGGCCCACGCAGACTCATCCTGCTCCGCCTCCATTTGGCGGGTTCGAGGCGCGGCGGCCGGAATTGGGGCGGTCCTGCGGGGCGGAACAGCCGGACGAACGGGCGCAGCCGGAGAGGGGGGCCGTTGCGGCGCCGGACGAGGCTGGGGCCTCATCTGCGGCTGCCGGACGGTCGGGCCGTCCGGCCGTCCAGGAGTTCGAGGCACCCTGTCCGGGGGAGCGGAAGGGGGCGCCGGCCTGGCCACCACCACGGGACGCACGGGGGCCGCCGTGTCGCCGCGGGGACGTGCCATGGGAATTTCGGAGCGGTCTCCGTAGAGGATGCGCCGGGTAGCCTCCGGCAAATCCGTGTGCGGGGGGGGCGCGGCGGGCCGGGGGGCCTCCCCGCCCTCTCCGTACAGGACACGGCGCGTCGCCTCCGGGAGTTCGGGCCGCCGGGAGAGTTCCTCGAGATGGCGGCTCTCCTCCTCGGCCTTCTTGCGCGCCTCACGGGCCTTCTGCGCCATGCTGACTGCTGCAATGACGATGAAGACGACAAAGGCCAGCAGATTTTCCATCCGGCACCCTCCGGGGGTTGGGGAACCTGTAAGCCGTTACTGCTGAACGGGATCATCCGCCTCCGCGCCGCCCTCGGCCCGGGAGATGGCGTCGCGCATTCCGGTGTCGGCGACGATGTTCTTCATGCGGTAGTAGTCCATGATGCCCAGATTGCCCTTCTTGAAGGCCTCGGCCATGGCCTTGGGCACCTCGGCCTCGGCCTCCACGACGCGGGCGCGCATCTCCTGGACCATGGCGACCATTTCGGCCTCGCGGGCGCGGGCCATGGCCCGGCGCTCCTCGGCGCGGGCCTGGGCGATCTGCTTGTCCGCCTCCGCCTGCTTGATCTGGAGTTCGGCGCCGATGTTCTCGCCCACGTCCACGTCGGCGATGTCAATCGAGAGGATTTCAAAGGCCGTTCCCGCGTCCAGCCCGCGGGCCAGCACGGTCTTGGAGATGGAGTCGGGGTTTTCCAGCACCTTCTTGTGCGACTGCGACGAGCCGATGGTGGTGACGATGCCCTCGCCGACGCGGGCGATGATGGTCTCCTCGGTGGCGCCGCCGACCAGCCGCTTGATGTTGGTGCGCACGGTGACGCGGGCTTTGGCCTTGAGCTGGATGCCGTCCATGGCCACGGCGGCGACCACGGGCGCGCCCTTGGAGGGGTCGGGGCAGTCAATGACCTTCGGGCGGACGGAGGTCTGCACGGCGTCCAGCACGTCGCGGCCGGCCAGATCAATGGCGGTCGCCTGCTGGAACGAGAGGTCAATGTTGGCCTTGTTGGCGGCGATGAGGGCCTGCACCACCTTGACCACGTTGCCGCCGGCCAGGTAGTGCGTCTCCAGCTCGTTGGTGCTGACGTTGAGCCCCGCCTTCACTGCCATGATGCGGCTGTCCACAATCACGGCGGGATTGACCTTGCGCAGGCTCATGCCGACCAGGCTGAGCCAGCTGACGCTGGCCTCGGACAGCCAGGCGCGCAGCCACAGGCGCACATAGGAGATGAAGACCACAAACATGACCAGCACGGCCACCGCCGCAAAAAGCCCCAGCACGGCTATGAACGGACCCATTTTCCTGTTCCTTTCAGTTCTGTTCCCAGCGTCCCCGCGGGGACGCGTCAGTTGCTGTCAACCGCCTCCACGACGATCCGGCTTCCATGCACCTCCAGCACGCGCACCGGGCGCCCCTCCTCCACAAACCCGCCGTCGGTGACGGCGTCCAGCCGCTCGTCCCCCACGCGGATCACGCCCGAGGGGCGCAGGGCGGTGACGGCGACGCCTTCCCTGCCCACCAGCGACAGGTCGCTCACGGCGCTCACAAACCCGTCCTCCGCCCGCTGCGATGTCTGCAGGGTGAGGAGCTTCAACGCCCTGGTGCGCGTGAGCACCCAGAACCCCAGAATAACGGAGAGCGCCGCGCCTGTCAACTCGCCAAAAATGATCAGGACGGCCTGTTCGGGGTAGGCGTAGACACCCAGGGCCGCGCTTGTAAGAACAAGCAGTGCGCCCAGCATGCCCAGCACGCCGCCCGGAAGAAGAAACTCGGCGAGGATCATGCACATGCCCGCGATGAAAAAGAGAAGGACCCATCCAATCATTTCTTCAGCCCCCCGCCGCACGACTCCAGCAGCGCGATCAACTGCGAAATCTCGACACGAATGCCCAGGAGCACGCGGCTCTTGTCCGCCGGATCCTTGGGGTCGCCCTCTTCCAGCGGTGAAAAGGTGCCGAGCAGCGCGGCGTCCAGCCCGGGAAGCGTCCGGGCAAGGCCGAGCATCTTGTTGTAGCGGCTGGCGAAGGGGACGCAGGTGTAGTAGCCCGAGCCCTGCGAGGAGACAATCTCCATCTCCTTCAGCAGCTGGCGCAGCATGTGCAGCGGCGCCTGAAAGGTGTCATTGCCCGTTTCCATCCTGCGACTCCTCCTGTTCCCGCACCACGTAGCGGTTTCCTTCGACCTGGATCACCACAATCCTCCGTCCCGGCTCCACAAACTCGCCCCGGGTCATCACGTCCAGCGTCCTGCCGCCAAAACGCCCGCGGCCCGCCGGACGCAGCATGGACACGGCGACGCCGGTCATGCCGAGGGCGGCCTCGGCGTCCGCATGGGTCTGGACGACATACCCCGCCCCGGCCAGCTGGGCGTGGGACTGCACAAGCCCCCGGGCGAGGGGCGTGGAGGGGAAGACCTTCCACATGAAGAGCATGAAGAGCAGGAACGTGCCCGCGGCCACCATGATCGAGACACCGGCGTCCGTGAGGCGCATGAAGTCCCACGAATACTCGGGGATGGTCACCCGGGTCAGGGAGAGATAGACGCCGAGGAGCAGGCACACGATGCCGCCCGCCCCGGCGAGGCCAAACCCGGGAATGACAAAGATCTCGGCGGCCAGCAGAGCAAACCCGGCGAGCACAAGGGCCACATCCATCCAGTCGGCCATGCCGACCACGAGCCGGGACCCGAAGTAAACGGCCAGGCACAGCGCGCCGACGAACCCCGCCCAGCCGAGGCCGGGCGTTTTGAACTCGAGGTAGATGCCCGCGACACCGCACATGAGGAGCAGGCCGGCGATGAGCGGGGAGGTGAGAAAGGTGAACAGGGCCTCGTCCCACCGCATCGTCACGCGCTCCGGCGGCAGGGTCCGGAGGTCGTACCGCACAAGGGCCTCCTCCGGGGAATTAAGAATGGCGTCCGCCAGCCCCAGCTCCAGCGCCTCCCGGCTGGTGAGTGTCAGAAGTTTTCCCGCTTCAGACACCATCCGCGCGGTCGCGGGCAGGTCGGCACCCAGCGGGGCGGGGCTTCCCGGACTCTCCGCGTCACCGTCCTTTGCGGGCGCCTCCTCCCCGGTCTTCGCGGGCTTCTCCCCCATCGTGCGTTTAACCAGCTCTTTCAGGTCCTGCAGACCCTTGTTACCCTCCTCGTCCAGGGCGTCAAAGACGACATCCAGCGCCGATCCGGGCGTGCGTTCCACAACCTTCCGAATCCCCTCCTCCACCTTCCCGCCGCGCACCTTGACGATCAGCATCTCCCGCCCTTCCTCCGGGATGCCGTAAAGTTCGATATCCTCGTCCACCATCGCCTCGCCCAGCAGGGGGTTGTGCCCCTTCATTTCCCCGAGGGCGCGGTATTTTGCGCGCAGGAAGGACATGGACTTCTCATTCACCTGGTCCGCCGCCTCGGCGGCGGGCATGAAGGGGGTGGAGGCGCCGATGTTGGTGCCCGGCGCCATGACGATGTAATCGCAGGCGTAGGCGATCAGCGCGCCCGCCGAAATGGCCCCCTTGCCGGTGATGTAGGCGATGGTGGGACAGGGCGCGTCGAGGATGTGCTCGGTGATCTCAATGGCCGAGTCCACGCGCCCCCCGAAGGTGTCAATGACGAAGACCACCGCCGCGGCCCCGGGGGCCTCCTCCTGCACGGCCCGGCGCACCAGCACGGCCACCCCGTCGGAGATTTCGCGGTCAATGGGGCACACCACGGCGCGGGGAAGCGGCTCGCCCTCCCCGCCGGCCTGCCCCCCCCCGGAGAGGAGAAGCAGCGCGGCGCACAGCATCAAACCATGTTTCCACCCGACCCGTATCATGGAAGTACCCTCTTGAAGAGTATACACCAGAAC
>JAPXRP010000007.1:0-45822 GCA_033813475.1 Candidatus Hydrogenedentota bacterium | reverse complement strand
GGCATGTCATCGAACGGGGTGATTTCGTCTCCCTGCGGGAGAAAGAGGCGGCCACCCCGGCGCTCGCGGAGGTCGTTGGGCGGCCGGTGGTCCACCTCGGCGCCCTGTACCATTTTGTGCCCCAGGCGTCCATGTACAACAAGGAGACCCCGGAGGCCAACCACAGCCTGAACACCTTTGACAAGCTGCGGGCCGACCTGGAGGGATTGAAGGCCGCCGGAATTGACAGCGCCTATGTGCATCTGGACGGCTGGGGGTACTACGGCTACGACGACGGGCATCCGGACGTCATCCCCGCGGGCGTGGAGCAGGGCGGGGCGGAGGGCCTGCGCGCCCTCGCCGCGAAGTGCGCGGAGATGGGCTACTTCTTCGCCGTGCATGACCAGTACCGCGACTTCTACCTCAACGCGGCGTCCTTCGACGAGCGCCTCACGCTGACCCACCTGAACGGAAAGCGCGACGAGCACAGCGTCTGGTGCGGCGGGCCGCAGACCTTTCTCAACCCGCGCTTCGCGCCGGGCTACGTCCGCCGCAACCATGACTGGTTTGTGGAGAACGGCATCCCCGTGCGCGGCGCGTACCTCGACGTGTTCTCCGTGGTGCCGCCGGAGGAGAGCGCGCGGAAGGCGCACCCCACCACCCGCGCCGAGAGCGCGCTCTACCGGCGGCAGTGCTTCGACGTGCTCAAGGCGCGCGGGTATGTGGTCAGCTCGGAGGAGCCCACGGACTATTTCGCGGGCACCCTGCACCTGGTCCACCACGGCCCCTACGCCACCCATCCCCACATCGGCGGCGGTGCGGCGTGCGCCATCCCCGTGCCGCTCTTCAACCTGGTCTACCATGACAGCCTGATGACGCCCTGGGAAATGGGGGAGGACGGCGGCTGGGGCATCCCGAAGGGCGATTCGGGCCGGATTCACTGCCTGCTGAACGCGGGCATGCCCTATGTGGGGCCGGGGGCGGACGCCGCCGCCATCGCGCGCGTGAAGGAGGCCTGCGCCCTTCAGGAAGCCTGCGCGTTCGCCGAGATGACAGACCACCGCTTTTTGGACGACACGCGCCGGAAGCAGGAGACCACCTTCAGCAACGGCGTCGTGGTCCGCGCGGACTTTGACGCGAAGACGGCGGAGGTCGTGTACCCGGAGAAATGACACCGCACCCCGCGCACAGCAGAAGCCCTTTCCCGTCCCCCGCCGCGCGCCGTCTGGCGGCCGTCGGCGCGGCGACGCTCGCGCTCTGGTTTGCGGGCATGCTGCTGCTCTGGGAGGTCGGCGTCGAAAGCATCTATGGCCACCCCACCCCTTTCTACGCGCTCTTTGCCCCGGTGTTTCCCGGCGCGGCGGGGATGGCGGGTGTGCTTGTCTGCCTGATTTTCGGCGGATGGGCGCTGCGCCGCAGCGCGGTGCCTGGGGCGCTGGCGGATCCGGAGACGCCTCCGCTTTCCCCCCGGAGTCTGGCGCGTTTTCTGGCGGGCGTCTTTCTCTTCCTGATGCTCTTCGCGTGCGCCGTCGCGGTGACCCGCGGGTTTGGCGGCATCGCGCAGGCCTACCAGCGCGAGGCCTATGAGGTGGTCGGCGACATCGGGAAGGCCCCCTCGATCCGCGCGTTCTTCGGACGCTATCTGGGCATCCATCCGTACCTTTCCATGCACGGCAAGGTGCATCCCCCGGGACCCGCCGCCCTGCTGTGGATGCTGTCCCACCTCGTCACCAACAGCGCCCTTGCCCTGTCCCTGGCGACGGTCGCGGTGGCGTCCCTGGCCGTGTTTCCCCTGTATGGGTGGGTGCGCGAGCTGTTCGGCCCCCGCAGCGCCGCCGTTGCCGTGCTTCTCTACGCCGTGACGCCGGGCGTGGTGCTCTTCACCGCCACCAGCGCGGACGCCCTGTTCCCCCCGTTCACCCTTGCGGCCCTGTTTCTCTTTCAGCGGGTCCTCCGCGGCGGGAGCCCCGGCGCGGCGGCGGCCGCGGGCGTCGCCTTCGCCTGCGCGTCCCTGCTCAAGTTTTCGCTTCTGGGTATCGGCGCGTGGTTTGCCCTCTGCGGGCTGGCCCTGCTTCTCCGCCGGGACCGGCGGGCCGCCGTGTTCCGCACGGCCGCGGTCATGTTCGGCGCGTTCCTCGCGGTCCATGTTGCCGTGCGCCTGTGGTCGGGCTTCGACTACGTCGCCGCGTTCCAGGCGGCCAAGGCGCAGTTCGACACCGACCAGTTCCACCTCGACGAGCTGGACCCGCGCTATCCCGGGTGGAGTTTCCGGCTGTTCTTTAATCCCGCGACCTGGTTCTACTTCGCGGGCATTCCCGTGTCCCTGCTCTTTCTGCGCCATTGCGCCCGTCCGGGGCGTGCCGCCTCCGAACCCGGCGGGGAGAATGCCCTGTTCCCGCCGCGCACCGTGCTGATGCTGCTTGTCTTGGCCGTGCTGGCGTTGAACTTCCTCTATCTGGCCCGGGGCGAGGGGGAGCGTTCGGCCATGTACCTGTACCCCTTCCTCATCGCCCCGGCCGCGCACGCCCTCACCGGAATCTGCGGCAGGGAGCGCCGCGCCGCCGTCCTGTGGACGGCTCTGGCCTTTCTGGCCGGACAGACCCTGCTGACGGAGATGCTGTTTTACACGTATTGGTGAAGGCGGATCGTTTGTCGGACAGGTCGGACCGGTCCGACTTGTCCGACTGCTTTCCCGGTCTTCCCCTTTACTTGAGGTATCCCAGGGCTTCCAGGGCGGCGCGGTCGTCCTCCGTGAGATTCGCGGGCTCGGCGGCCTTTTCGCCGACCGTTGCGGCCCACTCAGCCAGCGCGTCGGTCATTCGCTGGACCTTCCCGGGATGGTCCCGGAACCGGTTGCTGCGTTCGGCGGCATCCTTCCCCAGGTCGTAGAACTCCGGCGGTTGCGCGCGCCGCAGGATGAGCTTCCAGTTCCCCTCCACGACGGTCTGGTGCGTCGGTCCGCCGGAGGCGAGAGCCTGGCGGAGTCCGGGCACCCGCGTGACCGTGCCGCCGTAGGTCTCGGCGAACCGCATCCGGCCCACCCCGTCCCCCTCTGTGTCCAGGAGATTGAGCCCCTGCATGCCGGGGAGTTTCGGCAGTCCGGCCAGGGCGAGCAGGGTGGGTCCGATGTCGAGTCCGTGGGCGGGGAAGGCGCTCCGGCCCGGCGGCGCGCCGGGCGCGCGGATCATCAGGGGCACGCGCAGGTTGTCGTGGTAGACATGCCGCCCGTGGCCGAGGTGTCCATGCTCGTAAAGGCTCTCGCCGTGGTCGGCGACGAAGAGCACCACGGTGTCCGGCGGCAGGGCGTCGAGCAGGCGGCCCAGGTGGTGGTCCATGAACGCCGCCTCGCTCCAATAGCGGGCGCGGGTGCCCTCGCGCGGCGGCAGCCGCCACACGTTCGCGCCGGGGGGCGCGAAGCCCCGGTGGAGCTGGTAGGGCGCGTGCGGGTCTATGTAGTGGATCCACAGGAAGAAGGGCCGGTCCCGGGGGCGCTCCGCCAGCATCCGCAACGCCGCGTCCGTCACCTCGTCGGCCGGCCGCTCCGCGTTGACAATCCCCCACCGTTTACGGTGGAAGTCCTCGTCATACCGGCCGAAGCCCCGGTGAAGCCCCGCCATCCTCGCCTTGAGCGTCCAGGTGCTCTGTACACATCCCGTGAAGTACCCCGCGCGCTGAAGCGCCTCGGGCACCGTCGGGAACTCCGGGGACACGGGCAGCGCGTTGTGCGTGGCGCCGTTTGCGCGCGGCGGCACGGAGGTGAGCATGGCGCCGAAGGAGGGGCCGGTGAGGGGCGCCGCGCACAGGCAGTCCTCAAACAGGAGGGCGTCCGCGGAAAGGCGGTCCAGCCGGGGGGTGGGGGAGGGGGAGGCGCCATAGCACCCAAGTGCGTCGGCGCGGAGGGTGTCTGCCGTCAGGAAGAGAATGTTCGGGCGGTCGGGCGCGGCGGCCGCGCCCAGGAGCGCCGCAAGCGCCAGCGCCCAGGCGGCCACGCTATTTCTCCGGCGGCAGGATGCGCAGGGGCACGATGGCCTGGAGGGGCTTCAGCGCGCCGCCCTTCTCGCGGATGGTGACAGGCTCGCCGTCGTCGGTGTAGGCCGTCATCTCCAGGAAATACTCCCCGGGCGGGGCCTGGAAGGGCACGTCCACCCCCATGCTCCACACGCCGTCGCCCGCCTTGGCGTCGGGGTCCTGCCCGTCGTCCATGAGGCGGAAGGTGATGCGCGGGTCCTCGACGACCACGCCCTGCACCCGCTCAATGATGCCCTGGCGGTCCCGGATGTCCATGGTGACCACGGCGCCCTCGCCGGGCGTGAGCGTGTCCGGCGTGATCGCCGCGCCCTGCAGCCCCGGCTGGCCCGCCAGGGTGTTGCACCCGGCCAGGAAAAGCAGACATCCGGCCAGCAGGACCGGTCCGGTCATTTTCTTCATGCTTCCGTCTCCTGCCCCTCGAAATAGGGCCGTTCACACCGCTTCAAGCCTACCGCAGGCGGGGCCGCCCGTTCAAACCGCGTCCCCCCCGCCGGACGGCGGCGCGCCGCCGTCCAGATGCGGCGCGAGCCGCGCCATCGCCGGATCCCGCAGCAACGCGGCCGAAGCCCCGGGATCCAGCCGTCGCATTTCCCCAAAGGCCGCGCGGACGCCGTCCAGGCGGTCCGGCAAAAAGAGCGCGTAAAACATGCACAGGGCGCGCCAGCTTTCCGGGTCGCGGGGGTTCATCTCCGCCACGAGCCTCGCCTCCCGCTCGGCCTCGTCGCCGCGCCCGAGCCGGGCGAGGCAGCCCGCGAGCATGGACCGCGCCGCGGCCCACATGGGCTCCCTGGCCACGCATTTCGCGTAGGCCCGCGAGGCGGCCTCCACGTCCCCCCGCTCCAGGGCGGCGCGGCCCGCCTCCCACTGTGTCTTCAGCCGCAGCCGGGACTGAAAGCGCCATCCCAGCGTGATGAGGGTGTAGAGCGACGCCAACGCCACGATGAAAAGAATGCCGTTTCCCATGGGACCGCCCTAGCGCGGCGCGCGGCGGGGGCGCAGGAGGATGGCGAAGACGGCGGCCAGGGCGAGCAGTTCGCCCCAGCCCGGGGCGGCCGCCCCGCGCGCGGGGCCGCATCCCAGGAAGGACACGGTCTTCACCTCGGCGGTGCCCGACCCCAGCAGCGTGACCGTGAGCGGCGTGTTCGCCCCGCCCGTGAAGGTCAGCGTGCCCTGATAGTCCTCCTCCGCCGGGGGAACAAACTGCACTTCCATCGCGGTCTCGGCGCCCGCGGGCACGCTGTACGCCAGCGGTCCCCGCACGGCAAAGACCCCCGCCGGGTCGGACAGCGCCACGGTGCCCGCCACCGGGGCGCTGCCGGGGTTGCGCAGGGTCAGCACCAGCGTCCCCGCCTCGCCCAGACGCACGCGGCCGAAGAGCACGGAGCCGCCGGCCGCCTCGGGAATCTCCAGACGGGCGGGCAGCCCGCTCTGGAACGGCGCCACCAGCTGCGCCTCCTGCATGCGCCCGCTGAAAACGACGCCGTCGTCCCCCACGGTCAGCACCGATGCGCGGTCCCAGGCCCCGTCGGCGGGCGCCAGAAAAAAGCCCGACGCGGGGTCGCTGTCCAGCAGGGCGGGAAAGGCATGCCACGCCGCCACATAACCCGGCTTGGTGCGCAGGCCCGCGACGGAAAAGGTGATCGCGTTGCGCGCCGCCAAATAGGGGTCCGGGTCGCCGAAGGTCGCCCCGCCGTCGGTGGACACCACCACCCCGGCGAACAGGAATCCGCCGCCCTCCAGCGGGTCGCCGGGACGCAGGGACACGTCCGGCCCCGCCGTGTCCGGCGCGAACATGCCGTCCTCGTTGCAGGCCAGCACCGCCGTCAGAATGCCCCGGCCGGCCGTTCCCATGAGCGCCCCCGGCGCCGACACGGCCGCCGTGTTGGCCGCGTCATAGGGGTTCGCCAGGAGCACCCGGCACTCGGACACGGCGGGGTCCATCTCCAGCATGCCCACCACCCGGACGCAGTCGCCCGACGTGTGCAGACCGTACCAGGAGTCCCCCGGCTTGGCCAGGGCGGCGAAGGGGTTGTCGGGGTATCCGTTGCCGTCGTCATCGGCGACGGTGCGGACGGCGAAGGGATAGGCGTCCGACAGGTATTCGGTCTCCTCGCCGGGCACGGTGGCCGACGCGGTGATCGTGCCGAGAAACCCCGCCGGCGCCACGGCCTGCGCCCAGTAAAGGCCGTCCCGCACCGTGGCGGGCAGTTCCTGGCCGTTCCATTCAAACACCACCACCGGGACCGTCCCCGCCGGGGCGTCCTCCGTGAGCACCACCTCCGCGCAGAACAACACGGGCACCTGGGCGATGCCGGGCGCCGTGGCAATGTCGCCCGTGGGGCTCAGCAGGAGAATCTCTGAAACCGTGACCGGAACTTCCCCTTCGCCTTCACCCTCGTCCTCGCCCTCGGTGTCGGCCTTGACCGCGGCCGAAGGGGGGGCGGTCAGGGCGCTCTCCCGCTGTGCCCAGGCCGCAGGTCCGGCGGCTAGGCTCATGGTGAAAGCCAGGGTCAAACCGATGTATTGTAACGCCATGGTCTGCATCCCATCATTTCTGCGGCCGCCCCGGTCCCAAGACCCGCGCCGCTGTTCAGCGTGTCCGCATCTCCGGCCCCATTCTACTGTTTTTGGCACCCCGGGGTCACCTTGGCCCGATTTCGGGCAGGATCCCCCCTCTGCAATAATGCCCGAAACGGCGGGAAAGGTTCCGCTTCCTCCGGCAAAAAGGTGCATCCCGGGAACATTTTCGGGCATACTTGCGTTTCCTGATAAACATTTACGGGTATAAGGCCGGAAAGGAACCCCCCTCGTGAGTACCGCACCGCATCGCAGAAGCATCGTCCCCGGCGTGCTGGCCCTCTCTTTGGCCCTGATGGGGCACTGCGCCGTTGCGCGCGCCACAGACGGCACCCAGCTCATCGGCATCGGGGCGGTTCAGAAGGGCACCGCCGGAGCGGGGGTGGCCAGCGCCAAGGATTCGACCTGGGTGCTGCTGAACCCGGCGGGGCTGCTGTCGCTGGACCGGCGTCTGGACGTGAGCGTGGAGGTGTTCGCGCCCTACCGGACCATGGACCCGGCGGGGCTATTCGGCAACCTCACCGGCGAGTCCTACGACGACAGCATCTTTTACATCCCCGCCATCGGCTACAGCAACGGTCCGGGGGCGGACGGGGAGGACGCCTGGGGCCTCGGCCTGTACGGCGTGAGCGGCATGGGGGTGGAATACCGGACCGCCCGCGCCATTCTGCCGCGTCTTTTCCTGAAGAACTACGACCGGCGGACGGAGTACAGCGTGGCCACCATGGTGTTTGGCTACGCCCGCGACCTGGGCGGCGGCTGGGTGGTCGGCGTGGCGCCGCACCTGAACTTCTCCATGTTCAAGAGCGACATGCTGACGCTGAAATTCCGCCAGGCCGACGCGGAGAACGGGTGGGACACCTCCTACGGCGCGGGGTTCTCGCTGGGGTTCAACAAGCGGTGGGACCGCTTCGCCGTCGGCGCGACGTACACCTCCCGCCAGTGGCTGACGGAGTTCGAGAAGTACGACGACCTCTTCTTTGAGTCCATGGACCTGCCGCAGAACCTCCAGGCGGGCGTCGCCTTCGACATCACGCCGAACCTGGAATGGGCGCTGGACTACAAGTGGATTGACTGGACGGGCGTGCGCCAAATCGGGGCGGAGCCGCTCCATGGCGGGTTCGGCTGGAAGGACCAGCACATTGTGAAGACGGGCCTCACCTGGGAGGCCGCGCCCAGGTGGACCTTCCGGGCGGGCGCGGCGTTCGCCAACTCGCCCATTGACGAGGAGCACGTTTTCGCCAACGCCCTCTTCCCCGCCGTGGTCAAGACCCACGCCACCCTCGGCGTGTCCCACGCCCTCACGGAAAACGCCGAACTGCACTTCGCCTACCACCACGCCTTCAACAACCACCTCACGGACAACGGAAAGGGCGACCTGTTCTCCGTGCTGGGAAAGGGGTCGGAAATCTCCCTCCGGGAGAACACCTTCACCGTCCAGTACACCTACCGGTTCTAGTGCGCCTCCCAGGGCTGGGAACCCCTACCGGTTTTCGCGGAAGCGGCGGATGTCGTCGAGGGCCGCAGTGATGCGCCGGCGCTCCTGGAGGATTGCGCCGGGGGCGATGACCGGGGTGCCGGGGTTCTCCGGCGCGCGCTTCAGCGCCGCCTCGATGCGCCCGCAGAGGCGCTCCGCCTCGCGCAGCACCTCCTCCCGCTCCCGGTTGCGCTCAAGCAGCAAGTCCCGCCGCGCCGTGCCGTCCTGCACGTCCTGTTCCGCCAGCGACTGGTGGCTCATGTATCCGATCTGGTCCGCCAGATACAGTCCCGCGTGCAGCCGCAGCACCCCCGCCACCCGCTCATCGCGGAACACCCCGCCCGCCAGACGCCGCACGCATTCAAGCCGCTCCTCGACGGGCAGGTCCTGTGTGTGCTCCGGGTCGTCCGCATACACCCGCGCAAGGTAGAACCGGAGCTTTGCGGCGAGATCCACATCGTTCTCCGGGGCCTTCGCCGCCCAGGCCTCCACCGCCTTTTCGGCCCCCGGCACGTTCCCCGCCGCCACCAGCATTCGCGACTCGATGAAGACCAGCCACGGCGCGACGGCGGGCGAAAGCCCCGGGAAGTCCCGCCGGACGGCGGCCACCGCCGCAGCCACCTCCTCCAGCGGGCGTTCCGTGGCCAGCAGGACGGTCAGCCCGTTCATGCGCTCCTGCAACGCCGGGGGAATTTCCCCGCGCGCGGCGAGCCGCTCGAAGTTGGGCTTGAGGTTCAGAATGTCCCCGTCGTGGCCGGAGGAGATGAACGCGGAAATGTCCTGCGCCGCCGCGAGGGGAAGCAGGGAGAGCCCGGCGGCAAGCGCCAGCAAAAGACAAAATGAACGATGGCTCATGGGATGCCTCCTCCCGCGTCAGGGCATGGGGGTCTTGCCGGGAATGATGTCCACAGGCGGCCGCCCCTGTTCCCGGCGGTCTATCTGGTCGTCCAGGTACTCCAGGCACTCCAGCAACTTCGCATCGTCGGCGTATTCCGTCCGAACCCGAGCCAGCAGCGCCCGCGCCTCTGCGGGAGTCAAAACGTAAACCTGGCATCTCACAACCCGCGACCGGAACAGGGCGCGCAGTCTCTCCGGATCGGCACCGCAGGTCACATGCGTCAACGCCTCCGAACGCAGCAGGCCCATGAACTCCTCGTAGTATTCCGGCCCCGCCTTGTAAAGCCCGCCCACGGCGGCGCCAACGGCCATTTCGTAGGAGTCCTCTGCCTCCCTCTCGGTGCAGCGGCCATGCATGACTTTGCGGAAGAGCGCCGCCACCTCCGGCAACTCCGGCGTGAGGGTCGCGAGGGGAAAGAGGGCACTGTAGACATACCCCCAGTCCACCTCGGGCTCGTCGAGAGCGGCAGAGACCATCGCAATCAGATCGGCCGCATGAATGATCTCGGCCTTCTCTGCGGGGGTCAGCGCCGCCTTGTCCACCCTAGGGTTGTATAGCACGTTGTTGAGAACGTGCTCCTGCAAATGAAACATCCAGAGGTCTTCGTCTTTTCGGTTGCCAGTCGTTGGGCGTGGACCGGGACCGTTAGCCTGGGCCGCCGACTGCTCAAGGCTGCTGCCGCTGCCTGGCACGCGCAATAGGGCCGCGTCTTCTTGGGGGACTTCCTGGGCGGCGCACAGGCAGGCGGCCACCGCCAGCATCCCCATTCCGAAAGGAAGAGATCTGAGCATCTTCGGTTCCTCCTGCGTCAGATGCTACCACAAGGCCAAACCGTCCTCAAGGACCGGTCTTTCCCTATATCCTCACCATCCGGGTGACGACGGTCTCATCGGTCTTGAGGCGGTCCTTGTTAAAGTCCACGGTGTTGGGTTTGGGAACCATGTGGGGGGGGCGGGGGGAGATGTCCGCGCCCTCGGGAAAGCCGTAGCTGAAGTCGGTGACGTGGAGCTGGAAGACGCGTCCGGCGTCCACGTCGAGTTCGAGTTCCAAGCCGCCGCCGCGGTAGATGCTGCACGTGAGGAACCAGCGGCCGCCGTCGCCCTGTTTCAGGGGGACGCCGTTCAGCCGGGCGGCGCGGACCACCAGCCCCGGCTCGGCGGCGATTTCCAGCACCTGCGCGCCGCGCGGCGAGTCGGCGCGGAGTCTTACCGTGCGCAGGCCGTCGCGGGTCTCGTCAGCCAGCACTTCCAGCGTGGGCGGGGCGAGGGGGAACGACGGGGCGGGCGCGCGCAGGTAGTCCGCCGGGCGCGTGGCGAGGGGGAGCAGGTCGTGGATGACCTCACGGCGCGGGGACTCGCCCAGCTTTTCGGCGGTCCACGCGTCCGGTTCCTGGTCGCAGCTCAGCCAGAAGGCGTGGCCCGTGTCGGCGTTCAGGGCGTAGGTGAGGGAATTGAACTTGGGCCGTTCCGGCGAGAACCCGGCCATGGACCCCGCGACGGCCAGCGCTCCGACGCCCACGGCCAGAAAGACGGCGGAGGTGGTGCGGAGGTGCCCGCCGGCCATCCACGCGAAGAGGGGGAAGACCGCGCCCAGCAGGAGCACGAACAGGCTCACCTGGAGGGCGACGCCCAGCAGGAGGATGGCGGTGTAGAGCCCCTGCGCGGTGCCGGTGAGGAAGAACATGGCGGGGAACGACAGGGCGAGCATCACGAGGGCGTCGCCGAAGCCGCATTTCTCCGGATCCTTCCGGCGCAGCATGATCCAGAGGAAGGCCAGGGACGCCAGCAGCAGGGGCACGAAGAAGAGATAGCTCGCGCCGGGCATGAAACGGGAGGCCAGCACGAGCAGGGCCGCCCACGGCAGCAGCAGGGCCGCCCACAGGTCCGCAATGCCCAGCCGCCGGTGGGCCAGTCCCATGACCAGGAAAAACAGCGCGCCCGCCGCGGCCAGCGCCGTGACCGTCAGGGGCAGGGAGGTGTAGACGAAGTAGAAACTCACCCCGTGGTAGGCGGCGAGGAAGATGGCCAGTCCGACGAGGGCGCAGACCAGCCAGACCACGGCATAGAGCAGGAGGCCGTAGAGCACGGCCAGCGGGCGGACCCGCCCCCGCCGGAGGCCGACGGCCAGACCGGCGACAAACACCGCCAGGGTGAGCGCCGTCAGCGGCCACACCCAGGACAGGGAATACTGGATCATGCGGATGAGGGGGACGTAGAAGAAGACGCTGCTGTCGCCGCGCCCCGCGCCGTCCAGCGGCACCGAACCCAGCCGCCGCGCCATCCCCAGCGCGTTCTGGCCGTGATGCTGGAGGCTCTTCTGGGAGAGGTTGTCCGGGTTGTCCAGCGCCGTGTGGTAGTACTCCAGCCCGTCAATGAACGCGAAGTTCAGCCCCGGAATCCCCTCGTCGAAGAACATGGTGAGGTCGGTGGCCACGGGCATGCGGTAATAGATTTCCGCCATGGACGACGTGGCCACGGCGCGGGTGTCGGCGTGGTTCAACTGCCGCACGAGCCAGCGGTTCGGCGCGCTGCACTCGTACATGTACGACACGCCGCGGATGCCCCGGCAGTCAAAATTGACCGCCACCCTCACCTCCTTCGCCCAGGGGTGGTGGTGGACGAAGCCGTAGGCCCCGCGCAGGCCGGACACCCCCGCTATCCGTCCCTCCTCGCCGTCCGTGAAAAGGAAGACCAGGTCGTTCTTCAGCGGTGGCCCGGCCTTCACGGCGCGCAGCGCCTCCAGCAGTCCCGCGCACCCCGCCGCATCATCCGCCGCCCCCGGTCCAAAGGCCACGCTGTCATAATGCGCCAGCAGGAGCACCACCCCGTCGCTGTCTGTGCCGGGAACCCGCGCGAGCACGTTGTGCACCATGGCCGCCTCGCCCGGCCCCCGGTTCGCCATCGCCTCCTGCACCTGAGGCTCCGTGCCCAGGGCGCGCAGTTGCTCCACAAGGTAGTCGCGGACCCGGTCGTTCTCCGCCGACCCCGCCGGGTGCGGTGCCCGCGCCATGGCGCGGACGTGGGTCATGGCACGTTCGGCGGAAAACTCCCGCTCCGGCGCGGTGGCCGGTTTCGGCGGCGGCGCCAGATGCCCGGTCCATGAGAAATACATGCAGCCCGTCAGCCCCGCCCCGATGAGCAGGCGCACAAAAATCCTGCGGCGCGGCTTGCGCGCGCCGGTTCCCGTTTCCACCATGACCGAATGACTCCCTTCAGTAACCCGAAATAATCGCGATACCCTTGAGGGGGAGTATAGGCCGAAATTCACAAAAAAGGCAAAAATTGATGTGCGTGTGAATAGATATGGCGCGTGAAGGCGTTCGGCGATGCGCGGAGGGGACGTCCAAAAGACGTCTGGAAGCAGAGACGGGGGCGGGCGGGTGTCAGATCCGTTTGGGAGCGGCGCTTCCGGCCCTCTGGAATCTCAAATTTGAGATTTGAAAGGAGAGAATCCGGGGGGCGCTGTTCGCGGGAGTTTCTTCAGACACTGCCTGCACTTCGTTGGGACATCCCCTGGGTGAACGGGAGGGGGGCGGTCTCCGGCAGGCCGACGCGCGCTTGAACCGGGACTCACCGTGCCCGGCGGGGGGAGGAACTGACTGCGCCGTCAACGGCCCTCTGAGATCTCAAGTTTGAGATATGCGGTCCCCGGACCGGTCCGTCAGACCACGCCCCAGTGGTGGAGGATGCCGTAGGCGACGACGCCGAAGGCGGTGGCGACGTTCATGCTGTTCTTGTGGCCGAGCATGGGGATGCGGACCACGGCGTCGCAGCGGCGGAGGACGCGCTCGTTCACGCCGTTTTCCTCGTTGCCGAAGACGACGGCGACGGGCATGGGCCAGTCAAAGCGGGTGTGCGCCACGGCGCCCTCGACGGTCTCCACGGCGATGACGGGCAGCCCCATCTCCTTCAGCGCGTCCATGCAGTCGCGGTTGCGCTCGTAATAGGTCCAGGGAACATAGTCAAACGCGCCCAGGGCGGTTTTCTCCAGTTTGGGGTGGGGCGGGTGCGCGGTCATGCCGCAGAGGTGCATGTGGGAAGCGCCGCAGGCGTCGGCGGTGCGGAAGATGGAGCCGACATTGAACGCGCTGCGCAGGTTGTCCAGCACCACATGCAGCGGCACGCGCGCCACTTCGGGGCGCTCGCAGGGGTCCAATCCGGCATAATAGGGTTCAAGTTCCGACATGCAAACCGTCTCTCCCGGCGGGAGAGTGTACCCCACAAGGAGCGCCCCGCGCATGTCCCCGCCCCAGGAATCCCCGCTGCCCGTGGACCCCGCCCGGCTCGTGCGGGCGGTCTTTGTGTCGCGGCCCAACCGTTTTGTGGTGGTTGCCGAGGGGCCGGACGGCGCGGCGGTGGAGGCGCACATGCCCAACCCGGGGCGTCTGCGCGAGCTGCTGCTGCCGGGGGCGCGGCTTTTCCTCGCGCCCCCCCCGGCGGAGGCGCCCGGGCGGCGGCCGACAGTGGTCGCCGTGATGCGCGGGAAACGCCCCGTGCTGCTGCACACCCAGTGGAACAACCGGGTGGCCCGGTGGCTCCTCGACCGCCGTCTGGTACCCGGCTGGGAGGACCAGGAGGTGGTCCGCGCCGAGGTGCCCGTCGGCGGGAGCCGTTTTGACTTCCTGCTGCGCGGCCCGGCAGGGGAGATGCTGGTGGAGGTGAAGTCCTGCACCCTCTTCGGCGGGAACTGCGCCATGTTCCCCGACGCCGTGACCGAGCGCGGCCGCCGCCATCTGGAGGAGCTGGCCGAACTTGCGCGGGCCGGGCGCCGCTGCGCGGTCCTGTTCCTCGTGCACGACGCGGGGGTCGCGTGGTTCAGCCCCGACTACCACACGGACCCCGCGTTCAGCGAGACCCTGTGCGCCGTGCGGGATCAGGTGCGGGTGGTCCCGCTGGCCCTGTCGTGGAGCGCGCGGATGGCGCTGGACACGTCCCGCATCCGGGAGCTGCCCGTGCCGTGGGGGCATGTGGCGCGCGAGCAGGGCGACCGGGGGGCCTACTGGCTGATCCTGCGGCTGGACGGTCCGAAGACGGTGGATACGGGCGCGCTGGGCGCACTGACCTTTCCGGCGGGGCACTGGGTCTATGTGGGGTCGGCGATGCGGGGGCTGCGGGCGCGGATGGCGCGGCACCTGCGGCGCGGCAAGGCGCGCCATTGGCACGCGGACTACCTGCGGGACGCTGCGGACGGCGCGGAGGTGCTGGCGCTGCGGAGCGCCGACCGCAGGGAATGCGAAATCGCGCGGGCGCTTGGAGGGGTGCTGGCACCGGGCCCCAAGGGGTTTGGGTGCGGCGACTGCGCCTGCGAGACGCATCTGTTCTTCAGCCGGGAGCATCCGCTGGACCGCCCGGAAGTCCACCGGATCCTGGAGCGGTTCCGCATGACGGTGCCGGAGGGGGCGGAGTAGGGGACTCAGCCCTCGGCGGCGGGCTCGGCGTCCTCAATGGCGGGCGCGCCGCCGAGCTTTGCGGTGACCGCGTCCAGCAGCGCCCTGGC
Source organism: Candidatus Hydrogenedentota bacterium (assembly GCA_033813475.1). Taxonomy (GTDB): domain Bacteria; phylum Hydrogenedentota; class Hydrogenedentia; order Hydrogenedentales; family CAITNO01; genus JAAYBR01. Next base: position 31,366 of record JAPXRP010000007.1, on the reverse strand, counting down.
CTGGGTGTTGTCCGTGAGCTTCCGGTCGTGCCAGCCTGGATAGGTGAGCAGCGTCACGCCGTAGACCTGGCGGACCGCCTCGACGACCACCTTGGACTCGGCGTCGTTCACGGCGACGACGTCAATGGTGTACTTTTCGCGCCTGGGCTGCACCAGGAGCAGGCGGCGGGCGTCGCTGTAGGCGACGAAGGCGCCGCGCTTGTCGCGCGTGTAGATGTCGTACTCCTGTTCGCGGAGGACGGTCTTGACCGCCTGCCACGTCTCCTCCATCGGCGCCTTCACCGTGGCCTCCTCGTGCACGGCGAACCCGGTGGTGTCGCGGGCCGCCCGCGCGCATCCGAAACCGGCCAGCATGACCGCCGCCAGCGCAAGACTCAGGATTGTGGTGTGCCGAGACATGGTCTGTCCTCCGAGATTGGATGCATTCTAGCACAGCGACCCCCGGTCCGCAAATGAAACCGCCCCTTTCGGTGTTTGTGTTCAAACGGGCCCAGTTGATACCATGAACGGGACTGCACCGGGGTGCGGGGCGGCTTGGGAAGCACCCTTTCAGCATAAAACGGACATAGAACAGCCCAAAGAGGCGCGGCGGCCCTTCCGGTCGGCGCCTTCCCGGGCAGGGGCGGCGGCACGGGCTGGTCCGCCACAGGCCCCGCACAGGAGAGTCATTCCATGGCGAACGTCACGCGCTACACGGTCCTTCCGAACATTCCGCCGCGCCTTTCGCGGCTGATGGACATTGCGAACAACGTCTGGTGGTGCTGGGACCCCGAGGCGGTCGAGCTGTTTTTCCGCATGGACCGGGACCTTTGGATCGCCCTCGACCAGAACCCCCGGATGCTGCTGGGCAAGATCAGCCAGAAGCGCCTGAACGATTTGGCGGAGAGCGGGTCCTTTCTGGCGCATCTGGACCGGGTGGCCCAGCGGCTGGACGACTATCTGGCCTCGGGCGGCGACTGGCGCAGGCAGCATCCCTCCGCGCCGGAGGACATCTGCGTGGCCTATTTCTCCGCCGAGTTCGGCCTGCACGAGTGCCTCAAGGTGTACTCCGGCGGCCTGGGCATTCTGGCGGGGGACCACCTGAAGGCGGCCAGCGACCTCGGCGTGCCGCTGGTGGGCGTGGGGCTCCTCTACCGCGAGGGCTATTTCCGGCAGTACCTCAACGCCGACGGCTGGCAGCAGGAGCTGTACCCCCGGAACGACTTCCACAACATGCCCGTGACCCAGGTGCGCGGGGCCGACGGCGCGCCCGTGGCCATCGAGATGCCCTTTCCCGGCCGGGCCGTGAAGGCCTATGTCTGGAAGTGCCAGGTGGGGCGCGTGCCCCTGTACCTCATTGACTGCGACCACGAGGCGAACAGCCAGGCGGACCGCGAGATCACGGCGCAGCTCTACGGCGGCGACCGGGAGACGCGGATCAAGCAGGAGATCGTGCTGGGCATGGGCGGCGTGATCGCCCTGCGGTCCCTGGGCCTCCACCCGACGGTCTACCACATCAACGAGGGCCACGCGGCGTTCATGGCCTTCCAGCGCGTCCACGACCTCATGGTGCGCGACAAGATCACCTTCGCCCAGGCCTGCGAGGTGGTGAAGGTCAGCAGCCTCTTCACGACCCACACCCCGGTCCCGGCGGGCAACGACATGTTCGACCCCGGGCTGGTGGCGGTTTACTTCAACGACTACTGCGCCGGCCTCGGCGTCCCCCTGCCGGAGCTGCTGTCCCTCGGGCGGCAGAATCCGGCGGACGGCCGCGAGCCCTTTTGCATGACCGTGCTCGCCCTCAAGCTGAGCGCGGCGGCCAACGGCGTCAGCGAGCTGCACGGCGAGGTGGCGCGCGACATGTGGCAGCAGGTGTGGAAGGGCGTGCCGGAGGACGAGGTGCCCGTGACCTCCGTCACCAACGGGGTCCACATCCGCTCCTGGATCAGCCGCGACCTGGCGGCGCTCTACGACCGCTACATCGGCCCGGAGTGGGTGAACTCCCCCCACGACCAGGGGGTCTGGCAGCGGGTGGACTCCGTGCCCGACACGGAGCTGTGGCGCATCCACGAGCGGCGGCGGGACCGGCTGGTGAGCTTCGCGCGCATGCGGCTCCAGCGCCAGCTCATCAACCGGGGCGCGCCGTCGTCCGAAATCCGCGCGGCGGGCGAGTACCTCGACAGCGAGGTGCTCACCATCGGCTTCGCGCGGCGCTTCGCCACCTACAAGCGCGGCACGCTGCTCTTCAAGGACCCCGCCCGCCTGCGGAAAATCCTGCTGAACCCGGAGCGCCCCGTGCAGCTGATCATCGCCGGCAAGGCGCACCCGCAGGACACGCAGTCCAAGGCGCTCATCCGCGACATCGTCCACCTGGCCCGCGACCCCGAGCTGCGCCCGCACATCCTGTTCATCGAGAACTACGACATCAACGTGGCCCGCTACATGCTCCAGGGCGTGGACTGCTGGCTGAACACGCCGCGCCGCCCCATGGAGGCCAGCGGCACCAGCGGCATGAAGGCGGCGGCCAACGGCGCCCTGAACATCAGCATCCCCGACGGGTGGTGGTGCGAGGCCGAGGGCCTGGGCGAGAACGGCTGGAGCATCGGCAAGGGCGAGACCTACGACACCACGGAGGAGCAGGACCTCGTCGAGAGCGAGACCCTCTACCAGATACTGGAGCAGGAGGTCGTCCCCATGTTCTACAACGGGGGCCGCGACACCGTGCCCCGCGAGTGGATCGCCCGCATGAAGACCGCCATCCGGACCTGCTGCCCCATTTTCAACACCTACCGCATGGTCCAGGAGTACGCCGAGCGCTTCTATGTGCCCTGCTGCTCCCGCCGCAGGGAGATGTTCCGCGACAACCGCGCCCCCGTCTACGCCCTGTCCGACTGGAAGGCCCGCGTGCGGGCCGCCTGGGGCCAGGTCCGCGTGCAGCAGGTTCTTCCCGGCGAGACCGACAACCTGCCCTGCGGCGCGACGATCCCCGTGACGGCGGTGGTCGCCCTCGGCGAACTGAAGCCGGAGGATGTCCGCGTGGAGCTGTTCTTCGGGTTGATGGACGCGCGCGGCGAGCTGCCCTCGGGCGACCGCGCCCCCATGGCCTGCGACGGCGGCGCCGTCAACGGCGCGTACCGCTTCACCGGAGAGGTGCCCTGCGAGCGCACCGGCCAGCTCGGGTTCACCGTCCGCGTGGTCCCGTCCCATCCCGACCTCTTCCAGGAACACGAGATGGCGCTCATCGCCTGGGCCTGACGCAAAGCGGTTGCCGGCCATGTGACACCTGCCCGGTGGATGGTCAGGTGACTGCGGGGCGCGCCCCTTACGGGTCCCCCCTTCAGGGGGGGGTGGTTCGCGGGAGCGAACAGGGGGATGTTCTTTACTCCGCGCCTTTCACCACGGCGCTGCCAATGGCCGCGACCACGCGGGAAACGTCCTGCCGCACTTCCGCCTCCGTGAAGCGGATCACCCTGATGCCGAAGGCTTCCAGCCGCTCCTGGCGGACAACATCGCGAACGCCCGCATCGGGGTGTTCATGTGTCTTTCCATCCACCTCCACTGCCAGCATCCTCTCCAGGCAGAAGAAGTCGAGAATGTAGCGGTCCACGGGGACCTGGCGGTGAAATGCCACCCCGAGAGCCTTCCCCTTGAGGGCCTGCCACAGCAGCACCTCGCCCAGGGTGCCGCGTTTTCGGAGATGCCGCGCGAGGGTGGCGAGGTGCGGCTCGTAGGGAAGGTTCTTCCGCGTGACGGCCATGGCAGTCTCCCAAACGCGGAGGCCTTCCCCAAATGCGGGGTGAATAGCCTTCCTCCGCGTGGTTCGTGTTTCAGGAAGTATCCTACGGATGGCGTGGCGGGATGGCAATTTGCAGGATGTGATGGAAGGGTGTACGTGCGGGAACACCTAAGAATTAAGAACATCCCCCTGTTCGCTCCCGCGAACCACCCCCCCCTGAAGGGGGGACCCGGACAGTGCTCGCCCAGTTCGATCTGCGTGCCGTTTTGAGGTCGCGTTTTCAGGGCTGCCCGTAGAACAGAAGAACGTTCCCGACCTCAACTGCCCGGGGCGGCCGCGGCGAAGGCGTTGCGCAGTTCCTCGGGGACCCGGGCCGCGCGCTCCGTTTTCCAGTTCACCATCATGACCCGCTGGAGGGCGCGCGTGTGCGTTTCGCCGCCCACGGTGATCTCCGCCTCCAGCGTCATGGTTGCGCGGCCCATTTCGGCGCACCACATGCGCGCCTCCGGCTCGTCGAAGAGCCGCAGGGGCTTCAGGTAGCTGATTTCCGTGCGCGCCACCACCGGGGCGATCCCCGCCTCCGTGAGCGCCCGCGCGTCGCAGTGTTGCCGGAGGAACTCCATCCGGAGGTCCTCCAGCCACCGCACATACACCGCGTTGTTCACATGCATGGCGTAGTCAATGTGGTAGGGCTGGATGAGCGGGCGGATTTCCACCAGCAGCGGGCGGTGTCCGGGAACCGTTGTCATGGGGCTACTTCCGCTTCGCGGCCTTGACCGCGCGCTCCACCTCCCGCCGGCCTTCCTTTTCCTTCAGGACGGCCCGCTTGTCGAAGGTGTGCTTGCCCTGGCAGAGGCCGATCTCGACCTTCACCTTGCCCTCCTTGAAGTACAGGCCCAGGGGCACCACGGTCAGCCCCTTCTCCGCCACCTTCGCCGCCATGCGGGCGATTTCCCGCTTGTGCAGCAGCAGCCGCCGCGGCCGCTCCGGCGCGTGGTTGTGGATGTTCCCCTGCTCGTAGGGGCTGATGTGCGCGCCGATGAGAAACGCCTCGCCCCCGTCGAAGGAGACATAGCTGTCCTTCAACTGGATGGCGCCCTTGATCCGCAGCGACTTGACTTCCGTGCCCTGGAGCGCGATGCCCGCCTCCGTCTTGTCCAGGACATGGTACTCATGGTACGCCCTGCGGTTGGTTGTGATGATTTTCTCGCCCATGGAGGGCATTTTACCACACCGGGCGCATCTCCCCCCCCCAGCCGGTCTTGGGCATGCGGCGGCCGGGTCACGGGCCGGGCGGGTCTTCCTGGGGGCAGAGCGGGCGCGCGGGCACGCCCGCCACGGTGATGCCCGGCTCGGTGACGTCCTTCACAACGGCCGCGTTCATGCCCACGGTGGTCCATGCGGCGATTTCCGTGCGGGGGCGCACCACGCTGCCGCACCCGAGAAAGACCCCCTCGCCCAGGCGCACATGGCCCGTGAGGAGGGAGCCCGCGCCAAGGGTGCAGAAGTCCCCCACCACGGCGTCATGGCCGATGAGGGCGGTGTGCACGGTGACGAAGTCCCCGATGACAATGTCCCCGGTGAGGGTGCTGCTCCGGTGGATGACCCCCCCCCGGCCCACCCGCACATCCGGGCAGAGGTACACCCCCTTGGCCGCAAGGGTGGGGGAGGGGACCAGGCCCGCGCGCAGGGCCTTCTCCACCATGAGGCGCTTCACGCGGGGGCTCCCCATGCCGCAGACAAAGGCGCGAAAACTGTCCGGATCCCCCCCGCCGAGAGATTCCCGGGCGCTGTCAAAATTCCAGTCCCGCACGACGGGGACCGTCTCGCCGGAGAGACGCAGCTCCTCTGTTCCGGACACGTCATCCACGAACACGGCGCGGGCTTCGGGGTCCAGCTCCCTGAGAACCCACCAGGCCTCGCGGCTGGTGCCGCATGCCCCCAGAATCACCAGTGTCTTGGTCATGCCTCCGTCCCTCCGTTGGGTTTTCTGCGCAGGGTCCGCACGGTGTACAGGGGCGCGTCTCCGGACGCCTCCCGGCGCGCGCGGACGCGGACGCCCAGGAGGCCCGCGCCCAGCAGCCCCCCCCCGGCCAAAGCCGATGCGGCGCCCCCCGCGGGCGAAACGCCGGAAAGACCCGCCGCAACACCCGCGGCGAGCAGCGCGGCGCCGGGCAGCGCCATCGCGCGGACGGGGCTCACGGCGGTGCACACCGCGTCGAACATCAGGTCGGCCAGCCGGAGCAGCGTCCATCCCGAGCGGCCGTGGGGACGGGCATGGTGGTTCACCGGCACCTCGCAGCAGCTTGGGCAGCGCCGCAGCACTTCCAGGAAGCGGAACAGCCGCCGGGGTCCGTATCCGAAGGGTTTCATGACGTCCGCGTCAATGATCTTGAAGCAGCAGTACACGTCGCGCAGGGGCGTGCCGGTGAGGGCCCGGGTGATCCAGTTCGCCGCGCGGGAGGCCGTCTTGCGGAAGGGGGGGTCCTGCCGCAGGGCGCGGCGGCCGCCGACCAGGCTCACGCCCCGGTCATGGGCCGCGACCAGCAGCGGGATGTCCTCGGGGTCCAGTTGCAGGTCGCTGTCAATGAAGACCAGCGCGCGGCCGCGCGCCTCCACGATGCCGGCCGTGTGCCCGGCGGCCTGCCCCGCGTTCCGCTCGAAATCCACCAGCGCCGTCGTTGCCGGATCCTCGTCAAACAGCTCGTTCAGCACGGTCAGCGTCCCGTCCGGACTGCCGTCGTTCACCATGATCACCTCATAGGGCCTGCCCAGGGCGCGCATGGTTTTCGTGACCCGCGCGTGGAAGTCGCGGATGCTCCGCTCCTCGCGGTAGCAGGTGAGGATCACGGAGAAGTCGGGGCGTCCGCTCACGGGGCATCCCCCTCTGTTCCGGATTTTAGCGGGCGGTCCATGGTGACGCGCATCCACTCCGGAGCGGGCCGGGGCCTGGCCGGGCGCCCATAAGCCCGGTCATCCCAGGCCAGGACGGCCCGGTGGAAGAGGCGCGCGGCGCGCGCGGTTTTCCAGGGCGCCCGGCCCATCAGGTTGCCCGGATGCGACAGGGGGCGCACGGCCAGGCAGCGCCCGCGGGGGTTGCCCGTCCGCGCCTCCGGGTTGCGCAGCCCCGCAGCCGCCGCCGACGGCGCCAAGCCCGCCCAGAAGAGCGCCATGGGATCATTCCCCCGCAGGCTTCGCGGGGGCGTCCCCGCCGGCCCGGTGAACCTTTTGGCGCAGGGTGAGCGTGCTCACCCCCTCGGTCAGCTTTCCGCCGGACATGAAGAGGTTGCCGCTCATGCAGCGCGGCACGATGTCGTTGTCGGAGTTGAGGGGCGAGCAGTTGGTGTTAAGCACCACCGGAAGCAGGCGCGCCGGATACTTGTAGATTTCGATACGGAAAAGGTTGGAGAATACCAGCAGGGCGAGGGACCACAGCAGGGGCACGGTGCGCAGCGACAGGGCGGGCAGCATGCACAGGCAGAAAACGGCCAGCGACACGGGGCGGGGGGCGCGGCTGAACCGCTCCCACGCGGCGACGCCGCGTTTCATGCCGCCCATGTTGAGGAAGTCGTTCACGGGGCGGAGCCCCTCCCGGCGGCGGACGAAGATCAGCACCTGGGTGTTCAGGCAGAGCCGGATGTTCAGCAGATGCAGCGCGGCGAACATGGCCTTGGCCAGGGTGAAATAGGACTCCCGGTCCCCGCCGTACTCCCCGTGGATCACGTCCACCATCTCGTCCGGCATGATCATGAGATTCCGGGCGAGGCCGGCGCCCGATCCGTTCCAGGAGAAGCCGTTGACCGACAGCTCCTTGATCTCCGGCTTGTCGGCGGCGTACGCAAGCGTCTCCAGAAGGGTCTTCTCGTTGCAGCCCTTCATGATGGTCGGCGAGAGGATCACGGGGATGCCGGCGCGCAGGCAGTTCTCCACCGCCTGCCGTTTCTGCTCCCGGTGGCGCGCCGTGCCCGTGGTGTCCGGAAGCCCCTCGTCCCAGTACTCCATGGAAATGCGGACTTCCGTGACTCCGGCCTCCTTGAGCTCCCGGCAATACTCCGGGTCCGCCAGTTTCAGCCCGTTGGTCGCCAGCTGGGTGGTCACCCCCATCTTGCGCGCCTCGCGGAAAAAGTCGAGGCATTGCGGGTGCATGGTCGGCTCGCCGCCGGACAGGGTCAGCTTGGTGTTCCGGTAGTTACGCAGGGCCTGGCCAAAATCCTCCCCCGACATGTCGTCATGGAAGGGGGAGTCCGTGTTCACGCTGCAATAGGGGCATTTCTGCTGGCAGCGGTTGGTGAGGAACACCCAGTAGTTGGTGATGCGCCCGGCTGCCCTGCGGCCCTCGATGGCCCCGAAAAAGAAGCGGTCGAGGTCCGCGTAGGCCTCCCCGTGCCGGGAGAGCGGAAAGCGGTACTCGCCGTGTTCCGGGCAGGTGCGGACCAGCCAGGCGCCGTCCTTTCCCGCCAGGACCGCGCCGGGCACCTCCTGCATGCAGTCCGGGCACATGGAAACGGTGGACCGCACTGTCCGGAACTCCTCAGCCACGTTGCGCCTTTCCTGCTTGCGCGCCCTGGGGCGGCTTCCGCGTAAAAATTGCCCGTCACCGGGAGTATATACTATAAACGATTGGAAATCCATGAGCCCGGGGCCGCCAGGGGCCCCAAAGGAGCCCGGACATGCTTAATGCCGCCACCATCCTCTCCGCCGCCGCCCGCCTGTCGGAGCGGGAAACCCGCATGGTCTGCGCGGAGCGGCCGGTGTCCCTGGCCGGGGTGGAGGCGGCTTCGGCGGCGCTGGCCGCCCGCCTGCTTTCCCTGGGCGTGGGCCCCGGGGCGACGGTCGCCCTGTTCTGCCCGAACAGCCTGCATTTTGTGGCGGCGTATTTCGCCGTGATGCGCGTGGGCGCCGTGGCGGCGCCCCTCAACATCCTGCTGAAACGGGCGCAGATTGCGGCCTGCCTGGCCGACTGCTCCCCGGCGGTGCTGGTGTGCGGCGGGTTTCCCGATCCCGCGGCTCCCCAGCTTCAGGAGGCCTGGGAGGGATGGCGGATGGCGGGGAACACCCCCGTGTTCGCGCGGATCACAGAGGAGGACGGTCTTCCGGGAGGGCTGGCCGCCGAGGCGGGCAGTCCCTCGGAGACGGTATCCCCCGTGTCTGGGGCGATTTCGGCGCACCCCACGCGCCCCGACGATGTCTGCTGCGTCATCTACACCTCTGGCACGACGGGGAATCCGAAGGGGGTGGAGCTCACGCACGGAAACCTGTTTTCCCTGGCCTACGCCTTTTCCCGGCACATGCGGGTCGGGCCGTCGGACACGGTGCTCGCGGGCATGCCGCTTTTCAGCTCCTTCGGCCAGACGGCCACGCTGTGCGCGTCGCTGCTGGCGGGCGCGTCGCTGGTCATTCTGCCGCGCTACAACGGGGACGCGGCGCTGGACCTGATCCACCGCCACCGCGTCACGTTCTTCGGCGGCGTGCCCACGATGATCCACGGCGTGGTGCACGGGGCCCTGCCCGACGGGGTGGACCCGCGCGCGCTGGCGGCGCACTGGCGGCTGTCCTTTGCCGGGGGGGCGCACGCCCCCGCCGCGCTGCTGGAGGGGTTCCGCGAACGCTTCGGGATTCCCATCGTCCATGGCTACGGGCTTACGGAGACCTCCGCCGTCTCCTCGTTCAACCCCGTGGCCGGGCCGCACAAGGACGCCACCATCGGGGTGCCCCTGTGGGGGGTGGAGATGCGGGTGGTGGACGAGACGATGGCGCCGCTTCCCACGGGGGAGCGGGGCGAATTGGTGATCCGCGGCCCCCATGTCATGAAGGGCTACCGCAACAACCCCGAGGCGAACGCGGCGGTGTTCCGGGGGGGCTGGCTGCACACGGGCGACATCGCCACGGTGGACGACGACGGCTATGTGCAGCTCGCGGGCCGGCTGAAGGAGATGATCCTCCGGGGCGGACAGAATGTGTACCCCAACGACGTGGAGGAGGTCTTGCAGGCCCATCCCGCCGTTTCCCTGGCGGCCGTGGTCGGCGTGCCGGACGAGCGCCTGGGCGAGGAGGTGGCCGCCTGCGTGGTGCTCAGGGCAGGGGAGGGGAGCACCCCCGAAGCGCTGAAGGCGTGGTGCAGGGAGCGCCTGCCCGCCTTCGCCTATCCGCGCACCGTGGAAATCCGGGAAAGCCTTCCCGTCGGGGCCACGGGCAAGATATTGAAACGGGAGATCGTTGTGCGGGCCGGGGGCGCGCCGGGGGCGGCGGGGTAGCCGGGGCTTCCGGCTACCGGTGTTCGAGGCAGGAACATCCCGGACAGGCGGCAAACAGGGCGCTCCGGCATTCCCTGCGGAAGGAGCGCATCTCCTCCCCGTTCCATATCTCGCGGAGGGGGGTCTTCCGCGCATCCCCGACCTTCTTCATCCAGCAGGCATATGCGGCGCCCTCATGGCCCACCAGCAGGGAGCTCCAGGCGCTGCGGCAAATGTACCTGCGGAGATCAATGTCCTCCGCGTAATAGCGCAGCAGCTCCTCCCTGGGCATGGGCGGCGGCCGAAACTCGATCCCCGCCTCCCGCGCGGCCGCCTCGGTCCGGTCCAGGGCGGCCGCCAGCCGCCCGCTCTCTATCCTCGGCCAGGAGAAATCGCCGGCGCTCCGCGCGCGCAATCCGGCCTCGGCCAGTTCCTGGTCGTCATTGATGCGCGTTTCCATCACGAGATTCAGGGTGTCCGCCCCGGCGGCCGCGACAATCCCCGGCAGCTCGTGCAGGCAGTCCACGTTTGCGCTCTGGATCACCGCGGTGGCCCACAGGGTCGGGCAGGACCGGCGGGACAGGTCCCGGCGTTCCCTCAGTTCCCGCAGCACGGCGACCGTCCGGTCAAAAGTCCCCAGCTTTCCGCGGATGAGGTCGTGCGTCTCGCGCGGCCCCTCCAGGGATGTGCCGATCACGTTGCATCCGGCGCCGCCCAGCCGCTTCGGGGCCAGGGCAGAAAGCTGCGCGGTCCGGTCTCCGTCCAGCAGTGTCAGATTGGAGAGCACATGGGTTCGGCTCTTCCGGGAGGCGGCGGCGAGCAGTTCCAGAAAGTCCTCCCTCACGAAGGGCTCGCCGCCCGTGAAGGTGACCAGCGTGAGCGGCCCCGTCTGCCGGACCACGTCGAGCCAGGCGTCCGTTCCCAGCTCCCCCTCCGCCTGCCGGTCGGGGGGCACCTGGTTCAGAAACGAGCTGAACCGGCACATGGAGCAGCGAAGGTTGCACCGCCGTGTGACCTCGAAGACGTAGTGCCATGCGGGCAGGGCGCGACCGGAGGGCGAGAGGGCGCGGGGCAGGGCCCCATAGCACCGTTGGGCCAGATGAAAGACGTTGGAAACAAGTGGGGGGGCGGCTCGCCCGTTTTTCATCTCCGCTTCCCTTCGGGGTGTTCCGGCGGCAGTCCTCCTGCTTTCTGGAAACCTGCAAGCCACAAAGCCTCCGCTGGAGTATACCGCCTCCCCGTTCCGGAACAAAACGGCAGGCAGCGCCCGCGAGTTGCCGCCCCCGAAAAGCGCGTGATAGATTCTGTGCATGGAAAGCGGCCAGCATGCTGTCGGCGGTGGCAGGGGGGGGGCTTTTGCGATATCCCCCCCCCGTGCGGACGCATGGCGCGGGGGGGCGGTGCTTGCCCTGGTGACGGCCCTCGGCCTGCTTGTCCGGCTCTACCGGCTTCCCGAACAGTCGGTCTGGCATGACGAGTTCCTCGCCCTGTGCCATTTCAACGCCCCCGACGCGGGGCGGAACATTGCGCTGATAAGCCTCTACATCCCCGAAAACATGAAGGCCCCCCTGCACTATGTCCTCCAATACTGGTTTGCCAACCATGTCACCGACTCCCTTCTTGCCCTGAGGCTCGTGTCGGTTTTCCTGGGCGTCCTGTGCATCCCCGTCCTCTTCCTTCTTGCGCGCAGGATGTTCGGCGTGCGGCCGGCGCTGGTTGCGGCGCTGCTGCTGGCGCTTTCGCCCCAGCATGTGTGGTACGCGCAGGAGGTGCGCACCTACGCCTTGTCCAATCTGATGGCCCTGCTCTCCTTTTACTGCGTTTTCCGGGGGGCGCAGGGGGGCGGGCGGGGATGGTGGGCCGCCTCGCTGCTGATCAACGCCGTCCTTCCGTGGACACATCTGATGTTCTTCCCGGTGGTGATGGCCGAGGGCTGCTTTCTCCTGTGGTGGTGGCGCGGGCGGCCGTTTCGGGTGGCGGCCTGGGCCGCCGCGCAGTTTCTGCTGATCCTGCCCATGGTGGTCAATCTTCTCATCGGGCCGTTCAGCCAGGCCGGGGGCAGCCCTGTCGGGGCTTCCGAAATTCTGACGGCGTTCTTCGCGGTGGACTCGGTGAACCTCTACCCCGACCTGTGCCCCCCCTGGAAGTCCGCCCCCGGAAACCCGCCGGCCTGGCTGGAGGCGCTGCTGTCTTTGCGGACTCCCGCAGACGGGATGCTTGGCGCGTTCTACGTCCTTTGCCTCCTTTTCACGCTGGCCGCCGCGGCCCGGCGGCCTTCCGTTCGGCGCGGCGCGGGCGTCCGTCCGGGTCTTGTCTATGCGCTCGCCCTGTGGCTCGCCCCTGTGGCGCTGCTTGCTGTGCTCAATCTTGCGACGGAGAAGCCCTTTCTTTCCTTCATGTACTGCATGTACGGGATGGCGGGCGCCTACGCCGCTGCGGGATGGATGGTCTGCGCCGCCCCGTCACGCGCGCTCCGCCGGGCGCTGCTGGCCGGCCTGATTCTGGTCTACGCGTACAACCTGTCCCTGCTGCTTCCCTTCACCACCCGGACCGACTGGCGGGGTCTCGCGGAGCATGTGGCCCTCCGAAAGGGCCCCGCGGATGTCATCGTCAATTTGGAGACCTACGGCCCCACAAACCCCCTCGAATACTACCAGGGGGAGATCGGGCTTCCGGTGATGCGGGCGGGGACGATTCCCGGAATCTGCCGGGCGGTCACGGAGGCGTTTGTCGCGCCGGGCGGCAGGGGCGTGCCCGACCGGGTCTGGGTCACCTACCGGGAGCAGCTTCGGCGGGCGTTCTTCCCGGAGGAGGACACGGTGGCGGTGTTCAAAGCGCGGCTCACCCCCTGCGGGCTGCACGTCCGGGAACACCTTTTCCCGGGACAGTACAACGTCACCCTGTTGGAGATAACGCGGGCGGAGGGCCGCACCCCGTCGCTTTTCCCCGGGGCCACCGCGGAAGACGACAACGGACATGAGGCGCTTCTGGATTCGCTGGGACTGACGTTTTCGGGGCCCGAAGACCGGGAAGCCGCGCTGCGGGTACTGCGCGAGGGGGCCTGGATGCCCAGGGGGCCCGAGCTTCCGGTGATTTGGGGGCCCTCGGCGCTTGACCTGGTGACTGCGGGCCGTCCCGATCTCGCGGAGGCGGTGCTGCGGTGGCAGATCGGGCGGGTTCCGAAGGCTGCCACGCTGCATTTTTGCCTCGGCGCCGCCCTGTTTGCCCAGGGGCGTGTCGAGGAGGCCGCGGCGTCCTTTGAGGCGGCCCACCGGTATCAGCCGTCCCTGCGCCTGCTGTCCGCGCCGCTGACCGGTCCCCTTCTCCGGGGGGACAAGGCCGCCGCGCGGGCGGAGCTGGAACGCATGCGCCCCTGGGGCTGGGCCTACTACATCCCGGTGTTTGACCATCTCCTCCGGGAGGACGCCCCGGCCGGGTGACCGGCTGCGGGAGTTGTTGCCTTCCGGGGGGGCGTGATACATTCTGCTCATGAAAGGCGGTCAACATCTTGACGGCTGCGGGGCGGGGGAGGCGTCCCCGGACGCCGAATCCCGCGGGGCCGCGTGCCGCGGGGGGGCGGCGCTTGCCCTGGTGACGGCGCTCGGGCTTCTTGTCAGGCTTTACCGGCTTCCCGCCCAGTCCGTGTGGCATGACGAGTTTCTCGCCCTGTGCCATTTCAACGCGCCCGATCTCTCCCGGCATCTGGCCCTGATGGACCTCTACATGCCCTTCAACATGAAGTCGCCCCTGTACTACATCCTCCAGTACGGGTTTGCCCGGCATGTGAGCGACTCTCTCCTGGCGCTGCGCCTGGTGGCCGTCGCCTTGGGCGTCCTCTGCATCCCCGTGCTGTTTCTGCTTGTCCGCAGGATATGCGGGGTTTGGCCCGCGCTGTTCGCGGCCCTGCTGCTGGCGCTGTCGCCCCAGCATGCCTGGTACTCGCAGGAGGTGCGCCCCTACGCGCTCGCGTGCCTTCTGGCCCTGGCCTCTTTCTACTGTTTTTGGCGGGCTGTCGAGGGGGGGGGGCGGCTGTGGTGGGCCGCCTCCCTTCTGGTGAACGCGCTCCTGCCCTGGGCGCACCTCATGTTCTCCCTGGCGGTCTTTGCCGAGGGGTGTTACCTCCTCGGAAGGTGGCGGTCCAAACCGCTGCGGACGGCCGCCTGGGCGGCCCTTCAGTTTTCCCTGATGGTCCCGATGCTTCTGTTCCTGTTTCCCCTTCCCTTTGAGCAGGATTCGCCGAGCCCCGTGGGGGCGGCCGAAGTCTTCACGGCATTGTTCGCGGTGGACGCGGTCGGGCTGTATTCCGATTTCATGCCCGACTGGAAGAGCGCCCCCCCGGATTTCCCGGGATGGACGGACACCTTGCTCATCTTTCAACCGCCCGCCAACATGCTCCTGGGCGTTTTCTTTGCGGCCGCGCTGGTGATTGCCCTGGGCGGCGCCCTCCAGCGGAAGAAACCGGGCGCCGGGTTTCTCCTTGCCCTGTGGGTTGCCCCGCCGGCCCTGCTCGCGGCGCTGAATCTGGCCACGGGGGGGCCGTTCCTGTCCCACATGTACTTCATGTACTGCGCGGCGGGAATGTATGCGGCGGCGGGGATGCTTGTGAACATCCCCCGGCGCGCCATTGTGCGGGGGCTGTTCGCGGCGGGAGTGGCCGCCCTCTATGCGTACAATCTGGCCCTGCTGCTGCCGTTTCCCACCCGGACGGACTGGCAGGCCGCCGCCGAACACGTTGTCCGGCACAAGGAACCGAATGACCGGATGGTCAACTTGGAGTTCTTCGGGCCGGCCAATCCCCTTGAATATTATCGGGAGGGCATCGGGCTTCCCGTGGAGCGGGCGAGCACGGTTGCGGCGGCGTGCGACGCCGTGTTTCAGGCCTTCCACAGTCCCGGCGGCGGCGTGCCGAAGCATGTCTGGGTGGTTTACCGGGGGCTCTTCCGCAAGAATTTTTTCCCCCTGGAGGACACAGAGCGGCTCTTTCGGGAGCGGCTGGGCGCCTGCGGCATACGCGTGACCGCCCACCGCTATCCGGGCCAGTACACACTGGTCCTGCTGGAGGCGGAGCGTCTGCCGGAGGGGCCCGTGGAGGGGTGCGATTCCTCCTTTCCGGGGGACGAGTGGGGGCATGAGGCCCTGCTGGACGCGCTGGACCCCGGGGGACACGCAACAGGGGACCGGGAGCAGGCGCTGCGGGCGCTGCGCCGCGTGGTGGGGTGGCCCTGGCCGGAGGCCCCGCCGCTCCTCTGGGCATCCTGCGCCCTGGATCTGGTGGCCGCGGACCGCGCCGATCTGGCCGCAGCGGCTGCGCGGTGGCAGCTTGAGCGCCTGCCCCGGGCCGCCCCGCTGCATTTCGCCCTGGCCATCGCGCACTATGCCCAGGACCGCCCCGCAGAGGCCGGGGAGTCCTTCGAGGCCGCGTACCGCCTTCAACCGTCGCTGCGCCTGCTGACCGGTCCGCTGGTCGCCTCCCTGCTCCGGGGCGACAAGACCGCCGCGCGGCTGGAGCTGGAACGCATGCGCCCCTGGGGCTGGGCCTATTACCTTCCCGTGTTTGACCATCTCCTGCGGGAACCCGCCCCGGTCGGGTGACGTCCGGCGCCGCCGGGAACCGCGGCTCTGGAACGGCGCGCGGTTTTCCGCTACCATAGCGGGACCTACCAGAAGGAGTCCCTGCGATGCGTGGATGGAACGGCTTGTTTGCGGTGGCTGCGGGCGTGGTGTTCGCGGCGGCGTGGTGTTCCCTGGCGGCGGCGTCGCCGGACGCTCCGGGGCAGCTCCGCTGCGAGGGGCTCGTGAACCCGCTGGGCATTGACCGGCCCCAGCCGCGTTTTTCGTGGGCCCTCGCGCCGGGGCCGCGCGGCCTCGCGCAGTCGGCCTACCAGGTCTTCGTGGCCGGCGCGCCGGAGGCCCTGGCCGCCGACAGCGCCCCGCTGTGGGACTCCGGCAAGATCGCGTCAGACCAGTCGCAGTGGGTGGCTTACGGCGGCGCGCCGCTGGCGAAGGGCGCGCGCTGCTGGTGGAAGGTGCGCGTGTGGGACCAGGCGGGGGCGGCGTCGCCGTGGAGCGACCCGGCCTTCTTCACCGTGGGGCCGCTGTCGGCGGCCGACTGGTCGGGAGAGTGGATCGGCGCGGACTGGTTTGAGGACAACGCGGGCGCCCTGCCCTGGCTGCGGAAGACCGTCACCCTGGAAAAGGCACCCGCCCATGCGGCGGCATACGTCTGCGCCCTCGGCTATTACGAGCTGTTTGTCAACGGCAAAAAGGTGGGCGAGGACGTGCTGGCTCCGGCGGTGTCGGACTACGGCAAACGCGGCCTCTACGTCACCCACGACATCACCCCGTACCTCGCGGAGGGAAAGAACTGCATCGGCCTGTGGCTCGGCCGTGGCTGGTCCCTCGGCGTGCTGAAGAACATCGGCACCGCCGGCCCCATGGTCAAAGCGGAATTCTCCCTCGCGTTTGACGGCGCAGACCCGCTGACCGTTGTCACCGACGCGTCGTGGAAGCTCCGCCCCAGCCACATCACCCCGCTGGGGAAGATGACCAGCGGCAGCTACGGCGGCGAGCTGGTGGAGGCGGAGAAGAACCTGCCTGGGTGGGCATCGCCGGACCTCGACGACGCGGACTGGAAGCCCGCCGCGATCCACCACCCGCCGACGCCGGTGATCGCCGCGCAGATGATGGAGCCGAACCGGCTGCAGGACGAGATCACGCCGCTGTCCGTGGAGCCGCTGGACGACGGTTTTCTCGTGGACATGGGCCGCAACTACACCGGCTGGTTTGAGCTGGTGCTGCCGGAGGAGACGCCCAAGGGCGCGAAGGTGTCCATGGAGTTCGCCGACAAGCGCTTCCCCGACGGCAAATTCCAGACCTACAGCCAGCACAGCGAGTATGTGGCGCGGGGCGGCGGCGGCGAGCGCTTCCGCAACCGCTTCAACTACGCGGCGTTCCGCTACGCCATCGTGAAGGGCCTCCCCCGCGCGCCGAAGCCCGCCGAGATCAGGGGGCGGCTCATCACGGTGGACTACGAGACCGGCACAACCTTCTCCTGCGACAACGCGCTGCTGAACGACATTTACGCCATGATGTGCTGGACCCACCGGTGCCTGAGCCTCGGCGGCTACACCGTGGACTGCCCCCACCGCGAGCGCCTCGGCTATGGCGGCGACTCGGGCACCTCCATGGAGATGGGCATGCTCGCCTTCCGGTCCGGCCCCTTTTACGCGAAGTGGGCCGCCGACTGGCGCGACGCCCAGAACGCCGAGGGCGACGTGCCCTACACGGCCCCCTACTCCCAGGACGCGGGCGGCGGGCCCGTCTGGAGCGGCTTCTGCGTCACCATGCCGTGGCAGGTCTACCTCACCTACGGCGACACGCGCCCCCTCGAGCTCGGCTGGCCCGTCATGAAAAACTGGCTCGCCTTCATTGACACCAAGATGGAGGACGGCATCCTCAAGCCCTACGTCGGCATCGGCTGCGCGGGCAGCCCCGAGTGGAACTTCCTCGGCGACTGGGTGCCCCCGGGGCGCAAGCAGGGCAAGGACCGCGTGGACGACCGGTCCACCCTCTTCTTCAACAACCTGTACCTGGTCCACTGCCTCCAGATCGCGGGGAAAGCCGGCCGCATTCTCGGCGACACGGCGCAGGCGGAGGCCTATGAGGCGAAGGGCGCGGCCCTCTCCGCCAAAATCCACGCGGAGTTCCTCAATCCCGACGGGGAGACCTACGCGAACGGCGAGCAGACCTATCTCGCCATGCCGCTGCACTTCGGCGTCACGCCGCCGGAGCTTGCCCCGAAGGTCATGGCCGCCCTGGAAAAGGACATCACCGTCACGCGGAACGGCCACCTGAACACGGGCATGCACGGCAACTACTACATGACCAAGCTGCTCATCGAAAACCGCCGGAACGACCTGCTGGCCCTCATGCACACCAAGGAGGATTTTCCCAGCTACGGCAACATGATCAAGAACGGCGCGACGACCATCTGGGAGGAGTGGGACGGCGACAACTCGCAGATTCACAACACCATGATCTCCGTCGGCATGTGGTTCACCGAGGGGCTCGGCGGCATCCGCGACGACGAGAAGGCCCCCGGCTACAAGCACTTCATTGCCGCCCCCGGCGTCGAGAGCGGGCTCCAGCGGGTGGACGCCTCTCTCGCCACGGGCTACGGGAAGATCGCCAGCGCGTGGCGCGTGGAGGCGGGGGCCCTGACCTACGAGCTGGAGGTGCCGCCGAACACCACGGCCACCGTCATCCTCCCGGCGGCCGGCCTCGGCACGGTCCTCGAAAGCGGCCTGCCCGCCGAGGCCCAGCCCGGCGTCTCGGGCGCCACCGTGGACGGCGGCCTCTTCCGCTGCCAGGTCGCCTCCGGCGCGTACCGCTTCACCAGCCAGATGCCCCCGAAGTAGGCCGACATGAGCGGCGCGCATGTCCGGACGGCCTGGGCGGGGGCGCTGGCGGTGTGCGCCCTCGCCGCGTCCGCCGACCCCGGCTATTTTCCCCAGGGCGACGCGCGGACCGGCGGCATGCGCCACCTCTGCCTCGTCTACCACGGCCAGCAGCGGCGGCCCGCCTGGACGGAGGAGCAGCTCCTGCCCTATGTGGCGCGGGTGGACGCGGAGGGCGCGCCCCGGTCGTGGCTCTTCGACAGCTTCCTGCTCATCGAGTTCGCCACGGACGACGGGAAGCAGCTCTACCATTACGACCCGAAGCGCGCGCAGCCCGGCCCCGCCGACTGGCAGTGGCTCGCCGATGCGTGGTTCCGGGAGGACACGGGCCTCACTGGGCTGGAGCGCGCGCTGGCACGGGCGGGCGCCGCGTTGGGCGACCCGGCGCCTGTTGTGAGCGTCGTCATCACCCTGCCCGTGCCTGAGCCGCGCGCGGGGGCCTTTGGCACCCTGAACGGTCTGGACGCGCCGCTGGACTTCTCACGGCCCGCCGACCGGATGGCCGCCCTATGCTGGTACATGGACACGGTGCGCGCCCGCTTTAACGCCGCCGGATACCGCCACCTGCGCCTGGAGGGGTTCTACTGGACCGGCGAAAGCGTCCCCCCGGACCTGGAGGAGACCGTGCGCGGCACCGCCGAACGCTGCCATGCCGACGGCCTCCGCCTCTACTGGATCCCCTACTTCAGCGCGCGCGGCGCCGCCCAGTGGCGGGGCCTGGGCTTCGACGCCATGATGCTCCAGCCGAACTACTTCTTCGAGGGCGACGGCGGCATCGCGCGGCTGGCCCTCGCCGCGCGGCGCGCGCGCGCCTACGGCGCCGGCGTCGAGATCGAGTTCGACGGCCGCGCCCTGCGCACCCCCGAACACCGCCAGCGCCTCCTCGACTACCTCGACGCGGGCGCCCGCTACGGCTGGCAGGCCGGCGCGCTCACGGGGTGGTACGAGGGCGGCGGCGCGCTGGGCCTTCTCGCCCGCGACCCGGACCCGGCGGTCCGCGCGCTCTACGACGCCGTGTGCGACTATGTCCAGAACCGCCGCGCCCCCGGCGATGCGGGTCGCCTGCCCGCGCTCCCGGAACCGCCCGAAGCGCGCGCGGACAACCTCGCCCTCGCGGCGCGCGGCGCGAAAGTCACGGGCACACTCGACGACGGCAACCCCGACCTCGCCCCCGGAAAGATGCTCGACGGCGACACGTCGGGCTACTCCGGCAGCTCGGGCCTCGCGTGGTTTTCCATCCCCGGCAGCGTCACCGTCGAGCTGCCCGAAACCGCCCGCGTCGCCGAGACGCGCATCCTCCTGTTCGACCTCGACGGGCGGACCTACACCTATACCGTGGAGACCAGCGAAGACGGGAAAACCTGGGAGCCCGCCGCGGACCACCGCGCGGACCCCGTCCACGGCTGGCAGGCGGATGTCTTTTCGCCGCGCGCGGCGCGGTTTGTCCGCCTGACGGGCCTCACCAACAGCACGGGGCAGCCCCTCATGCAGGTGGCGGAGTTCGAGGTGTATCCCGCCAGGTGACGGGCGGCGCGCCGGAAGCCGCCGCGGCCCTTTTTCCTTCAGGCGGTCGCGCCTGCGGCGATTGGGAAAAGGACGCGTTGCTGGCCTATACTTCCCGGGACAACCCATGAAGAGAGGGCGGCGCGGACTGTGGATATGATCCCCTTCAACAAGGCCGGCATCCTGGGCCGGGAGCGGGAGTTCATGGCGGAGGCTCTGGAAAGGGGCCCCATCATGGGCGACGGCCCCTTTGGCAAGCGCTGCGAGGCCCTGCTGGAGGCGGAAACGGGCGCGCGCCGCGCCCTCCTCACCACCTCGTGCACCCACGCCCTGGAAATGTGCGCGCTCCTCCTCGACATCCGCCCCGGCGACGAGGTCGTCGTTCCGTCCTTCACGTTCGTCTCCGCCGCCAACGCCTTTGTCCTGCGCGGCGCCACCCCGGTGTTCGCGGACATCCGCGGGGACACCCTCAACCTCGACGAGCGTCTGGTGGCCCCGCTGCTCACCGGGCGGACCCGCGCCGTTGTCGCGGTCCACTACGGCGGCGTCGCCTGCGAGATGGACACCCTCCTCGCCCTGGCGGGAAAAGCGGGCGTGCCCGTGGTGGAGGACGCCGCCCACGCCCTGTTCGGCAAGTACCGCGGCAGGCCCCTGGGCACGCTGGGCGCCCTCGGCGCGCTGAGTTTCCACGAGACGAAAAACTTCGCCTGCGGCGAGGGCGGCGCGCTCCTGCTCAACGACCCCGCGCTCTTCGGGCGGGCCGAAATCCTGCGGGAGAAGGGGACGGACCGCAGCCGGTTCTGGCGCGGCGAGGTGGACAAGTACACCTGGCGCGACATCGGGTCGAGCTATGTCCTGTCCGACCTGTCGGCCGCGTTTCTCCTCGGCCAGCTCGAGCAGCATGCGCGGGTCCAGGCGCGCCGGCGCGCGCTCTGGGAACGGTATCGCGACGCCCTCGGCGGCTGGGCCGAACGCGGCGGCGTCGTCCTGCCGCACATCCCCGGGGGCTGCGAGCCCGCCTGGCACCTGTTCCACCTGCTCCTGCCCGACCCCGGGGCGCGCGCCGCCTTCCTCGCCCACATGCACGCCGGAGGCGTCGCCGCCGTGTTTCACTACCTGCCCCTGCACACCTCGCCCATGGGGGCGCGCTTCGGCGGACGGCCCGGGTCCCTCCCCGTCACCGAGTCTGTCGCCGCCCGCATCGCCCGCCTGCCCTTCTACACCGTGATGACGGACGAGGAGCAGGACCGGGTAATCGCGCGGGTTCTCGCGTTCACCCCCTGAACGCTCCGGGCGGCGCGGAAACCGGATGTGGTAGGCTTAACGCCCGCGGGCGGCCGGCCCGCGCAACCCCAACGGGAGACCCGTCATGCGTCACATGGTCACGCTCTTCTGCCTGTCCGCCGCCCTGCTGTCCGCGGGATGCGGCATCGGCACCGAAACGCCCCCCGCCGCCCCGGAGGCCGCGGCCCCCGCCGCGCCCGCCCCCGAAGCGCCGAAGCAGGCCCCCGGCGACGTCATGGCGCAGTGGAACACCTTTGCCGCGGGCGGTGGCGCGGCGCTGCAGGACCAGGCCCGCGCCGAGGAGCTGGGCAGGGCGCTCGCGGCGAGCGGCGCGGCGGCCCTGACCCCCCTGCTGGACATCATCGCGGAGAATCCGGGCGACCCCCTGCGCAAGGTCTGCGCCGTCATGACGCTCACCCCGGTCATCATGAAGGACCATGAGCCGCGCCTGCTCGACCTGACGGCCGCCGGACAGGACCGCGTCACCCGCGCGAACGCCGCCCACCTGCTGGCCACGCTCGCCGTGCGCAACCAGGCCGGCCCGGAGACCCAGGCGCGCCTGCGCGAGCTCTATGACGACGCGGACGCCTATGTGGCCCACGCCGCCGTGCTGCGCATGCTCACCGCCGGCGACCCCGAGGCCGTCCAGCGCGCCGTCGCCCTGTGGGCGCTGCCGGAGACCACCCTGCCCGAGCGCGCCCAGATTGTCGGCGGCATTCCCCAGGCGCAGTGGGTGGCCCATCTGCCCCTCTTCATGGAGGCCGCCGCCAACGCGGAACTGCCCCGCCCCGCGCGGGAGCGCGCCGTGCAGGCCCTGGCCGACGCGGGCGACGCCTCCGTGCTGGACACGCTCCGGAAAATCGCGGAAACGGACGGGGACCCGGAGCTGAAGAAGGCGGCCGGCGAGGGCGCGGACCTGGTGCAGAAGCGCGTGGACGAGGGCATCGTCGTGGCGCCCGTGGGCGGCGCGCCGGTCACGGTGCCGCCCGCCGCGGCCCCCGCCCCCTCTGGCAGCAGGGTCGGCTTCGAGTGACACGCCCCGCGCGCGCCGGCTACTCCGCCGCGCGCGCCATGAGTTCCGCCACCCGCCGCGCGAAGGCCGCCGGGTCGGGCAGCTGCCCGCCCTCGGCGAGCACCGCCTGGCCGTGCAGCAGCTCCGCGTACTCCGCCACCACCGGCGTGTCCGGGTCCGCCGCGTGCCGCCGCCGCAGCGCCGCCATCACCGCGTGGTCCGGGTTCAGCTCCAAAATACGCTTCACGGCGGGGGCCTCCTGGCCCATCGCCTTCAGGATGCGCTCCAGCTGCGGTGACACGTCGCCCTCGTCGGACACCAGGCACGCCGCCGACGCCGTCAGGCGCGACGACAGCCGCACGTCCTTCACCCGGTCGCCCAGCGCCTCCTTCATTCGCGTGAGCAGGGGCGCGTCCTCCTTTTCCCGTTCGCTCCGCGCCTCCTCCTCCTGCTTCCGCTCCTCCTCCGTGCCCGCCGCGGCCGTGCCCCGCGCCGCCGAGACAAACGCGAAGTCGCCGTATTTCTCCGCCGCGCCGGTCCACACCTCGTCCACTGGGTCCGAAAGCAGCAGCACCTCCCATCCCTTGGCCGCGAAGCCCTCCAGATGCGGCGAACGCCGCAGGGTCTCCAGATTGTCCCCCGTGAGGTAATAGATCTCCGTCTGGCCCGGCTGCATGCGCGACACATAGTCCGCCAGCGACGTCTCCGCATCGCCCGCCGTGCTGCGCAGGCGCGCCAGATCCAGCAGCGCGCCCCGGTTCTCCGCGTCCTGGAAAAGCCCCTCCTTGAGCACGCGGCCAAACTCCGCCCAGAACGCGGCGTATTTCTCCGGGTCCTTCTCCGCCAGGTCCTTCAGCGCCCCCAGCACCTTCGCCGTCACCCCCCGGTTCATCCGCTGGATCTGGCGGTTCTGCTGGAGAATCTCCCGCGAGATGTTCAGCGGCAGGTCCTCGGAGTCCACCACCCCGCGCACAAAGCGCAGGTACTCCGGCAGCAGGTCGGAGCAGTCGTCCATGATGAAGACCCGCTTCACATACAGATGCACGCCGCGCGCCCTGTCCAGGTGGCGGTAGGCCAGGTCCCACGGCGCCTTGGACGGGATGTACAGCAGCAGCCGGTACTCCAGCGTGCCCTCGATCTTCGCCTGGATGCGCAGCAGCGGGTCGTTCCAGTCGTGGCTGATGTGCCGGTAGAACTCGTTGTACTCCTCCTCCGTCACCTCGTCGCGGCCGCGCAGCCAGATCGCCTTCATCGAGTTCAGCGTCTCCAGCGCGCGCACCGTCCGCTCCGCGCCCTCCCCCTCGCCGTCCCGCTCCGTCCGCTCCACCTCCATCCGCACCGGATACGCCACAAAGTCGGAGTACTGCCGCACGAGCTGGCGGATTTCCCACTCCCTGGTGAAATCCTTCAGCCCGTCCTCCTCGTCCGCCGGCTTCAGATGCAGCGTCACCGTCGTGCCCGGCTCCTCCCGCTCCGCGTCCTCCAGCGTGTACCAGCCGTCCCCCGCCGACTCCCACCGCGTCGCCGTCTCCTCCCCCGCGCGCCGCGTCACCATCACCACCCGGTCCGCGGCCATGAAGGTCGAATAAAACCCCACGCCAAACTGCCCGATCAGCGCCGTGGACGCCGCCGCGTCCTTCGCCTCGCGCAGGGCCCGAAGAAACTCCTGCGTCCCCGACTTCGCGATCGTGCCGATCAGGTCGCGCACCTCCTCCCGCGTCATGCCGATCCCGTTGTCCGACACCGACAGCGTCCGCGCCCCCGGGTCCGCGTCAATCCGGATCGCCAGCTCCGTGCCCTCGGGCAGCAGCTCCGGCTGCCGCACCGCCTCAAACCGCCGCTTGTCCAGGGCGTCCGAACTGTTCGAGATCAGCTCCCGGAGAAAAATGTCCTTGTTCGAATAGACCGAGTGAATCATCAGGTCCAGCAGCTGCCGGGCCTCCGTCCGAAACTCATGGCGCTCGCTCATGGCATGCTCCTCCTGCATTCTGTGGGGTTGTTCCAAAAAGATGCCCACCATTTTAGCGAATCCCCGCCCGCCCCGTCACCTCCCCGCCCGCAGGCGCCACCTCCGGGCAGCGCGCGGGCGGAAGCCGTCGCGCCCTCTTCCCTCATCGCATGCACACGCCTGATCGCCGGGCAAGATGGGCGTGGCCCGGAGCCATGAAGGGCGCGCGATTGCCTCACTTCGTTCGCAATGACGTGTATTGCCGCGTCATTGCGAACGAAGTGAGGCAATCTCTTGTCGGTACGCCCCGCGTTCGTCGCATCCCGTGGGTGAACGCGCCCGCCCCCCGCTTTGACAATCCCCCCGCCAAAACGGTACTATTCAGAAGTAGCGGCGCATGCGCCGCTACGGTCGTTTCTGCGGTGGACGGGTAGCTCAGTCGGTAGAGCATCGGACTTTTAATCCGGTGGTCGCGGGTTCGAGCCCCGCCCCGTTCACCATTTATTTCCAACGCAAACGCCGCGCGTCCCCCCGCACCGAGTGCCCAAAATCCCCCCTCCGGGTCTCGTCCGGGACATACCCCGTCTCCACGGTTCCAAGGTGCGCACGGGTGCGAGAAAAAGGCTGTCGGCCGACGCGCCCCCTGGGACCGCCAGGCTTCCCCCTGGCACCGCGCGCCCAAGCGCGCGCCCGCAGGGTCTTTTCCTTTCCTTCCCCCCCAACTCTCCGTGCCTCTGTGCCTCCGTGTGAAAAACCTCCCCCTCTTCTCTTCCTGCAGACTCCAGACTCCAGACTCATCCCCCCTATTGCATTCCCACACCCCCTCCGCTATCATTTCCCCATGCCCAGATGCGCCAGAACCGTCGTCCCCGGCGTGCCGCACCACGTCACCCAGCGCGGCAACGACCGGCAGGACGTCTTCTTCTCCGAAGACGACCGCAGCGAATGGCTCGGCCTGCTCCACCGCCAGGCCGCGCGCTTCGGACTGCGCGTCCTCGGCTACTGCCTCATGACCAACCACATCCACCTCATCGCCGTGCCCGGGTCCGAATCCGCCCTCGCCCGTGCCGTCGGCCGCGTCAACTTCCTCCACGCCCAGCGCATCAACCGCCTCCACCGCCGCAGCGGCCACCTCTGGCAGAACCGCTTCTACTCCTGCCCCCTCGACCCCGCCGCCACCCACAACGCCCTCGCCTATGTCGAGCTCAACCCCGTCCGCGTCGGCATGACCGCCCGCGCCTGGGACTACCCCTGGTCCAGCGCCGCCGCCCACTGCGGCCTCGCAGACCCCCACCCCGTCCTCGACCCCGCCGCGTGGGAAAACCCCGTTCCCCCCGACGAATGGCGCGCAACCCTCGAAACCTGCCTCCACGACAATCCCGGCTACCAGGCCCTCCGCGCCGCCACCAGCACCGGACGCCCCCTCGGCAGCGAGACCTTCCTCGAGTCCATCGAGAATACCCTCAAAAAACGCGTCCGCCCCCTCCCCATCGGCAGACAAAAGGGCTGGCGCAAGCACCCCGACGGAGCACAAACCCCATGAGGAGACAAATAAACGGTGACTGTCCCTATTTATTCTATTTATTCAATAATGTTGTTATCGCTCCTGTTGTGTTCACTTACCGCATCGGAGGGACCGCGATATGTGCAAGATGGAATTGACGGAGCAGATGTCGAATGCGTGGTAAAATTCTTTAGAGAAGTGCTGCATTCTGATGTAACAACAATATCTATTCCTTCTGTTTGCGAGTCTGGGGTAACAGGATGTGTTACAATATGCTATTTGGTTAATAATGATAGTGTCGTTCAGGTGCTAGACAGCCCAAAGATGGTCATTCACTATCGCAGGCTCCAAGCTGTGCTTGCTAAACCGATAGAGCCTAAGACGCCAAAGGGTACAGTTATTCGGGCTGCAGCTCCCCTGCTGTCGTACCTAGGACTTCTGGACGATCCAAAATTATATACTGCATGTTTTGATAAGTTGGATGGATTAGGAAACGGCGAGTGGTTTCTCGGTCAGAATGAATGTCAAGTGTCGGATACTCCTTGTGAGCGTCGTGGCCTAACCGTAAGCATTAGTGGCGACTTGAAGTCTATTAACATGTTTCGATACCGCTATCCAATCCAGCCGGAAAAAGTAAGTGACCTGCTGATTTCACCGATTGATGCTATGGATAGAACACGCATTTGGCTTCAGAAGATATCCAAGAGTGATTCATTTGGATGGACGGGAAAACTCGCTTGCGACAATATTTCCCAAGTGAGGAAGATAGTCGTTATCCCGGAAGATATCGTATTCAATAACCCTGATATTCAATTGCGCATGATGAAGGCATATTTATGTTGGGGGGTGCCTATTATGCTGAGTGATGATTTCTGTTCATCTTGTGCCGGAACCGCCTTTGTAAAAATAGATTCTGGAGAAGTGCTGGGGGCAAACTAGGTATCCACGGCGTCTAATCGGATGAGCGGTTCATTCGTTGAGAGTGCTCGTTGGAAAGGTTTCATTGTTCTGGATACTATGCAACGATATTTTCCTTTGGGACTACATCGTGATACGTTGCCGAATTGGCCCGCCATGAGACCGCGCAAAGCAATTCCCCATGGCGTTTCACGGGGCGGGTTCCGTCCGCCAGTTCCGCCAGGGACGGCGTGGAGGTGACGCTCACGGCGGTGCCGCCGGAGGGGTACCCTTGTCTGCGGGGGAATGGGTGAGCGGCGGGAAGGAAGCGTCAGCCCTCAGGCTTCAAGAAACAGGTTTCCGCTGTTCTCCGCGCCCCTGTGACTCCGTGTGAGGCCCGTCTTTTTCTCTGCCTCCCGACTTCCCCCGCCCTCCGCCTGCGCACCGCGTCTCCGGGTCGCCTCCGGGACATTCCGGGTTCCGCCCCGCGCCTGCACTTTTCCAGCGCAGCCTCCCGCAAGTGCCGTCATTCTGCCCCCCCGGCACCTCCCCACCCCCTCCGGCGCAGCTCTGCCCCCTTTCCCCGCCGAGGACGTCCCCTTCCGCACTGCCCCTGAAGAATCCGTGAACGCTCTCCCAGATGCATACCCCGCCGACCTGAGTGCATTTCCCTTTTAATCCGGTGGTCGCGGGTTCGAGCCCCGCCCCGTTCACCATTCATTTCCAACGCAAACGCCGCAATTCCTCCCCGCCCCCCAGCGCCCGAAAACCCGCCCCCCGGGTCGCCTCCGGGACGTGCCCGGCTTGCTCTCCCCTCCTCGTTCCCAAGTTTCACTTGGGAACGCACTTGACAGCGAAGCTCCGCTTCGCGATGGCTGCGGCGCGCGGCACGGGCCGGGGAAACCGGCGGAAATGCAAAGCGCAGCTTTGCCCCCAAGCCCGTTCCCAAGTAAAACTTGGGAACGAGAGGAAGAAGGCTGCAGGCCTCAGGCTTCAGGAAGAGGGCGTCAGACTTTAGGGCTCGCCCGCGCGCCCTGTCTTGGTCTCCCCTTCAGGGGGGGGGAACGCGTCTTCGCGGACGGGGGATGTTCTTCGCGCGGGCTCGCCCGCGCGCGTCTTCCTGCCGACTCCGGACTCCAGACTCCAGACTCTTTCCCCCCAGTTCTCTTTCCCTTGACTCGGGACTTTCCATCCCCGCCCACTTGTCAAGAATTTACCTGACAAGGGGTTCCGAAACATTTCTTCCGGCGGTAATGAAGAAACCCCCCGCCGGTATCGTCTGTATGGATGTTGGTGGTTGAACCAATTGAAGAGGCAAGGTCGCCCAAGATGTGGCGGCAAACAACATAAGGAGCCCAGTCATGAGCAGGAAGACACTGTGCAGTGCAATGGCCATTGGGGTGGCGGCGGCGGTGTGTCTGGCGGCGGGACCCGCCCCGGCGGCGGGTGCCTTGGACGGTCTGGGAAGAGCCGCAGCCTCTGCGGCCGTCCGCAGCGGCGCGGGCAAGGCCGTTGGACGGTCCCTGCGCGGGATGGGTTCCAGCCGGGGCCTTTCCAGCGCCGCCGGACGGAGCCTTCGCGGCGTCGCGGCGGGCCGCGGCAAGACGCCCTTTTCCGGAAGCACGGCGGGCCGCGCCCTGCGCAACGGACTTTCCTCGGGCCGGAACGGCCTCCGCGCCCCCGACAGCCTGCGGGGCCGGGGCTCCTCCGCCCGGGACCTGGGCAAGGGCATTGACCGGGACCGGGTGATGGACGCCCTGGGCGGTCTGATGAACCGGGGCGACTATGGCGGTTACGGCGGCTACGGGGGCGGCGGCTGGAACGATTATGAGAATGAAATGGCCGACGCGTACCGCGATGTGGGCATCGCGAACGCCGTGGTCGGGCTCGTCGGCATCGCGGCGCAGTTCGCCCAGGCCCGGCAGTATGCCGCCCCGGCGCAGCAGTACCGGACGGAGCGGGTGCTGGTGGCGCCGGCGCGCTACGAGACGACCCAGGTGTGGATTCCCGAGTCCTACGATCCGCGCACGGGCGTGAAACTCGGCGGCGGATTCCACGAGACGCGCACGCAGTATGTGCCCGAGGTCTACGAGGAGCACCTGGTGCCCGTGGCGTCCGCCGCGCCGGGGTACGCCCCCGTCCCCGTCATCATGCCGGCCCCCGCGCCGGCGGCCATCCCCCACGCCGCCCAGAGCGCCGGCGCCCTGCTGCCGCCCCCGCCCCCCGCATCGCGGGCGCAGCTCGCCGGCGCCTGGGTGAACCCCGCCTACCGCTGAGCGCGCCGGACGCCTCCGCGCGGCGGAATCCGCTACACTCTTTCCCGGGCGCAGGTCACGCGCCCGGGAAAGGAGTGCCGGGATGGGTTCAGGATTCACGCGATGCGGACTGGCGGTGATGGCGGCGCTGGTGCTGGTTGCGGGCGCGGCGGGGGCTGGGGGCTTTCTCGCCGTCAAGGGCGACACCCTGGTGCTCGCGGGCACCGCGCCGGGCGCGCTGTGCCACGGCAATCTGGAGGAGGGCTCCGTCGCCGTGCGCAGCACCCACGAGCCCGGACAGCCGGACACGGTGGTCTACGAGGCGGGCCGCGACTATGTGGTGGACCATGCCGCCGGAACCGTCGCCCGCACCGCGGACTCGCGCATCCCGGACTTCCGGAACAACATGCTGTACGGGCAGAAGGACTTCGACCACACCGCGTTTCCGGGCTTCGGCAACCGCGCCTTCTTCGTCTATGTGGACTACCGGGCGCGCGGCGCGCAGCCCCTCTGCGCCCCCCGGGACCAGTCGGCGCTGCTGCCCAGGACCGCAGCCAAACTCCGCGCGGGCGGCCCGTTCAAAATCATCGCCTACGGCGACAGCATCACCGCCGGAATTGACGCGGGCAGCCGCGAGGTCCAGTTCCAGGAGCAGTGGGCGCGCCACCTGTCCGCCAAGTTCCCGAAGGCGGAGATCACGGTGGAGAACGGCGCGACCAACGGCGACGGCACCGTGCAGGGCCTCGCGCGCCTGCGCGAGAAGGTGCTCGACCGCGCGCCGGACCTCGTGATCATCGGCTTCGGCATGAACGACCACAACCTCTCCGGCCCCGAGCCGGAGCCCTTCGCCGAAAACCTGAGGGCGATGACGGCGCAGATCCGCGAACACACCGGCGCCGAGGTCCTCCTGTACTCCGCCTTCCCCCCCAACCCGGACTGGAAATTCGGCAGCCACCGCATGGAGCTGTACGCCGGGGCCACCCGCCGCGCGGCGGAGGAGTCCCGCTGCGCCTATGCCGACGTCTTCGGCGTTTGGAAGAAGGTCCTGGAGCGCAAGGACCTCCCCAGCCTCCTCGCCAACAACATCAACCACCCCGGCGAATTCGGCCACGGCCTCTATTTCCAGGCGCTTAAAGCGGTGGAATTCTGACGACGAAGGGCAGACCGGAATGTCTGCCCCACACAAGGGAAGGCAGCCATTCCGCGATCCGCGCCGTGTTTTCCGCCAAGGGGTCCGCGCCGTTGAGGACGAGGTCCGCGTGGGCGCGGGTGGGGCGGCACCAGTGGTCGGCCATGGGCTTGACGGTCTCCGCGTACTGCCGGCGGACGCTTTCCTCGGTGCGGCCGCGTTCGCGGGTGTCGCGGGCGATACGGCGGCTCAGGGCGGTGGCGTCGTCGGCGTCCACGAAGACGGCGCCGTGGTACTGCGCGCGCAGGCCGGGGTAGTGGAGGGCGAGCACCCCCTCGACGATGACGAGCGCGCCGTCGGCGCGGAGGGTGCGCGCGCCCGCGCGGGTGTGGGCGGTGAAGTCGTAGACGGGCTCGCTGATTTCCCCGCCCGCCGCCAGCGTGCGCAGGTGCGCCTCCAGCAGCTCATACTCCAGCGCGTCGGGATGGTCGAAGTTCGCCCGCGCGCGCTCCCCGGGGGGCAGGTGCGCCAGGTCGCGGTAGTACGCGTCGAGGGAGAGCACGAGGGGGTTCAGGGCGGCGAAGACGCGGGCCGTCTCCCGCGCGAGGGTGCTCTTGCCGGAGCAGGACGGCCCCGCGATGCCCAGCAGGAAGGGCGCGGTCACGCGGTGCGTCCCGTCCCGCGCAGGCGGGCGCGCAGGCGTCCAATGATTCCCTCGGGGAGCAGCTGCGCCAGGGACAGCGCGAGGGCTTCGGGCAGGCGCGCCCACCGTTCGGGCGCGGGCAGCAGGCGCAGGGCCTCGCACCGCACGCGCCACACGGCGCGGAAACGGCGCAGGCCGCCGCCATGCGGTTTGGCGGCGCGGCCCGCGCGGTAGCGGCAGAGGGGTTCGGGCAGATTGTCCAGCCGCGCGCCGCGCGCGGCGAGGCGCACCCAGAGCGCATAGTCCTCGGCGAAGGGGACATCCTCCGGCCAGCCGCCCGCCGCGCGCGCGGCGTCGGCGCGCAGCATGACGGACGAGTGGACCAGCGGGTTCGCGCGCGGCAGTTCCCGCCGGAGCGTTTCCGGGCCCGTGGGCGTGCGGCGCTCGCCGGTCTCCGCGCCGTCCGGATCCACCACGACGCACCACGTCCCCAGCACGTCCGGGGCGTCCGGCCCCGTCATGCAGTCCCGCTGCCGTTGTAGACGTTCGGGGGCTGCGAGGTCGTCGGCGTCGAGCACCGCGACAAACCGTCCGCGCGCCGCCGCCAGACCGAGGTTCCGCGCCGCGCCGGGGCCGCCGCGCCGCGCCCCGTCCACCCGCCGGAACCGCGCGTCGTTCCGGAGGAAGTCCGCGGCCGCCGCGTTGAGCGCGGGCGGGAGGGGGCCGTCGGCGCACAGCAGGCACTCCCACGCGGAAAAGGTCTGGGCGCGCACGCTGTCGAGCGCTT